>URIC01000015.1 GCA_900547755.1 uncultured Bacteroidales bacterium | reverse complement strand
CCCTGTGCTGCTGCGTTTCCCCGATATTCTGGACGACCGTATCCGTAAAATTTCCTCTTGCTTCCAGAAGGCTGCAGAGGAGTACCGGTACACCGGGCAGAACTTTGTGGTATATCCCATCAAGGTGAACCAGATGCGTCAGGTAGTGGAGGAAATAGTGAGTCACGGCAACAAGTACAACATCGGACTGGAGGCCGGTTCCAAACCTGAACTTCATGCCGTTCTGGCTGTCAACACCCACGAAAACTCCATTATTATCTGCAACGGCTATAAGGACGACAACTACGTGGAACTTGCCCTGTTGGCTCAGAAAATGGGACGCCGTATCTTCCTGGTGGTGGAGAAGCTCAACGAATTGCGTATAATAGCCAAGATAGCCCGCAAACTCAACATTGAGCCCAACATAGGTATCCGTATCAAACTTACCAGCTCCGGCTCCGGCAAGTGGGAGGAGAGTGGCGGTGATGTCAGCAAGTTCGGCCTCAATTCCTCCGAACTGCTTGAGGCCCTTGAGTTCCTGGAGCAGAATAATATGACCGGCTGCCTGAAGCTGATACATTTCCACATAGGCAGTCAGATAACCAAAATACGTCGAATCAAGAACGCGCTCAGGGAGGCGATGCAGTTCTATGTGCAGCTTACCCGCATGGGCTTCAATATCGATTTCGTCGATATAGGCGGAGGTCTCGGTGTGGATTACGACGGCACACGTTCCTCTATGGGCGAGAACTCCATGAACTATTCCATACAGGAGTACGTCAACGACTCTGTTTCCGCTCTTGTTGATGTGTGTGTCAAGAATGAACTGCCGCAGCCTAATATTATAACGGAGAGCGGGCGTTCCCTTACCGCGCACCACTCGATACTCGTAATCGAGGCCTTGGCGGCTACGGCGTTGCCCGAATGGGATGACAATATGGAGATAGGGGAGGATGCGCACGAACTCTCAAAGGAACTCTACAATATATGGGACAAGATAAATGCCTCTCGTGTGTTCGAGGACTGGCACGATGCCCTTCAGATACGGGAAGAGGCTCTTGAGCTGTTCAGTCTCGGCATGCTTGACCTGCGCACTCGCGCGCAGATAGAGAAGCTCTTTTGGAGCGTAGCCCGTGATGTCATGTCTATAACGAAGTCCATGAAGCATCCTCCTGAAGAATTGCAGAAAGTGGCGCGTATGCTCCCGGAGAAGTATTTCTGTAACTTCTCTTTGTTCCAGAGCCTTCCCGACTCCTGGGCGATTGACCAGATTTTCCCCATTATGCCGTTGCAGAGACTTGACGAGAAGCCTACTCAACAGGCAACGCTCCAGGATGTGACCTGTGACTCCGACGGTAAAATCAGTCACTTCGTTTCTCCGCAGGGCATATCGCGTTCCTTGCCTGTTCACAAATTGAGGGATAATGAAAGTTATTACATAGGTGTTTTCCTTGTAGGCGCTTATCAGGAGATACTCGGTGATATGCACAATCTGTTTGGCGATACCAATGCCGTACACATCTCTGTAAAAGGGGACAAGTATGCTATTGAGCAAATCATAGATGGCGAGACCGTAGCCGATGTGCTTGATTATGTGGAGTACAATCCCAAGAGGCTGGTGCGTAACTTGGAAAGCTGGGTCACTTCCTGTATGAAGTCCGGCAAGATAAGTGCCGAGGAAGGCCGCCAATTCCTCAATAATTATAAATCCGGCCTCTACGGCTACACCTATCTGGAGTGATGCGTTATTTCCTGCATCTGGCATATAACGGGGCCTCCTACTGCGGCTGGCAGCGTCAGCCAAATGCTCTCGGTGTGCAGCAAGTCATAGAGGATGCCCTTACCACTGTTTTGCGTACTCCCGTTCCTATTGTAGGAGCGGGACGTACGGATGCCGGGGTACACGCCGCCTGTATGTACGCGCATTTTGATACCGAAGCGCCGATAGCTGATTCCACCTCTTTTCTGCGTAGCCTTAACCATTTGTGCGGTAAGGATATAGCTATATATGACCTGATTGCGGTGGCTCCCGATGCACATGCCCGTTTCGATGCTGTGGCCCGCACGTACAAGTACTATGTCAGTCCGTGCAAGACTCCGTTTATGTACCCGTATTGCTGGATTCTGCCCGGTAAAATTGATTACGAGGCCATGAACCGTGCCGCCGCCATTTTGCAGGACACTGACGACTTCACATCCTTTGCCAAGCTACATTCCGATGCCAAGACCAATATATGCCGGGTCACCCAAGCGCATTGGCAAAAAGAAGGGGACTTGTGGGTGTTCACAATAACCGCCGACCGCTTTCTGCGTAATATGGTCCGGGCTGTTGTGGGTACTCTGATTGAAGTGGGCCGAGGCAAACTTACCATTGACTCATTCCGCGAAGTAATAGCTGCCAGGAATCGCTGTGAGGCCGGTGCCTCCGTTCCGCCTCAGGCACTGTTCCTGTACGGCATTTCCTATCCATATCTCCCGTAAATTTTTGACTACCACTTTATTGTGGTTGCTTTGAGAGGCAATCGACGAATTGTCGGGGTAATCTGATGTTGGGTACGCGCAATGCCTGTTGGAAGAGGGGTGCTATCTCCTCGTCGTCGAATCCGGCTATGCCACATCCTATCCTTGTTACGTAAAATGTCAGTTCAGGTCTGCTTTTTGCAAATTCGATGAAGCGGTCTACATGGGGTTTAATGGTCTCCACACCTCCTTGCATGGTAGGGATGGCATACGAATTGCCCTGAAGACCTTCCCCTTGTCTCCAGACAGCTCCGAAACGGTTGAGGGCGACACGTGCGGCACCTCCGGCATGAAGCCCGCTAAGATTGCTGCCGAACACAAATATTTCATTCTTTCCCAAACATTCAATTATGTCCGGAGTGAATCGGGCGTCCAGGTTACGGTCTATTACTCCGTATGTGTTGGAATTCGATTTAATCATGGCTTTTATCCGGATTCATAAGCAATGAACCCTGCAGGGTTCATTGCTTATGTGTCTCTGTCAGAGGAGACTGAAGGTGTCCGCGTCTCGCCAGGCCGGAAATTTGTTGCGGAAGGAAGCGAGTCTGTCAGGGTCTAAGGAAGCATAGATTAGCCCCGTGTCCGGGTCAGTCACTCCTAAGTGTTTGCCTTTGAAATCAATTATCGCCGAGGAGCCGTCATACTCAAACCCGTGATTGTCAGTGCCTCGGCAATCCACACCGAGTACGTATGCCTCATTCTCTATAGCACGGGCGGTGAGCAGGCTGTTCCATGCGGATACACGGGAAACGGGCCAGTTGGCTACAGCAATAAGCACATCGTATTCGTTGTTACGGTTGCGGCACCACACGGGAAACCGGATGTCGTAGCACACAATCATGGCTATATTCCAACCTCTGAACCGGACGCTCCGACGTGTGGTTCCCGGAGAAAAGACTTTGTCTTCTCCTGCCATCGTGAATAGGTGGCGTTTGTCGGCAAAGGATTCCTCTCCGTTTGGCTCGATAAGGAATGCACGGTTGCATAGCAGGCCGCCGGTGTCGGCTATGAAACTGCCGGCGATGGCAAAGCCGTACTTACGGCTCAACGCCTTGATGGTGTCTATGGTCTTGCCGGTGTTACGCTCGGACATGACCCGCACCTGCTCTTTGTCCATGCCGGCGGGGAATCCGGTGGAAAATGTTTCGGGCAGAATGAGCAAGTCTGTCTGAGGGTGTACCTTCTGGGTTATTGAGATGAGTGTGTCTATATTGGCTGCTTTGTCCCCCCATTTTATATCCTGAGGGTACAAAGCGACGTTAAGCGGTTTGGGAGTCATGTCGGGATAGGTGTTCAGGAGTGAGCTTTGTTTTCAGCCTTCACCTGCTCCGGTATTGCGGCGTTAAACTTTTTGACAGCGGCGTTAAGCGTTTCTGAAAACTCCTTGTTGGCTTTCTTGTATAGGGCTTTGTAGAAAACGCGGCGGGCGTTTTTGTAGCCGCCTTCCGGGAAGGCGCCGGGTGTCTTGTCAAATTTCACCCCTGTCTTGATTATGGCCAGTTCGCCTGCCTTTAGTACCTCTATCACAGCGTCCTGCACAGCGTTGCAGTCTACACTATCCAGGCAGCAGATGTCCATCATGTCCTGGCATACAGCATTTGTCACAGCTGTTATATACTTCTTGAAATCTCTTTTATTAGCCATTGTATTAATGTATATTTAACTATTGAATTAACGTTTGTAGACAGCGTTTTGTGCGCCGGGACAACTATTATTCCCTGTTCTTGTTTCT
Organism: uncultured Bacteroidales bacterium; assembly: GCA_900547755.1. Lineage (GTDB taxonomy): Bacteria > Bacteroidota > Bacteroidia > Bacteroidales > Muribaculaceae > Lepagella. The sequence continues at coordinate 33,970 of URIC01000015.1, read as the reverse complement.
GGCGGCATCGATTCGCAGCAAAATAAAGAGGAGAATGGTAAATCCCCAGAGGGCGGAGCCTCCGTAGCTGAAGAAGGGGAGCGGTATGCCGATTACAGGGCATAATCCTATCACCATTCCTATGTTGATGCAGATGTGGAATATCAGGTAAGAGGCCACGCAGTAGGCGTAGACTCTACCGAAAATGTTCGGTTGTCGCTCGGCTATATGGATTACGCGCAATATAAGTGCCAGGAACAGTCCTAAGACGATGACCGAGCCGATGAAGCCTTCTTCCTCACCTATAGTGCAGAAAATAAAGTCGGTGTGCTGTTCCGGAACATATTTGAGTTTGGTTTGTGTACCTTCCAGAAATCCTTTGCCCTGCAGACCGCCTGAGCCGATGGCTATGAGGCTTTGGTTAACGTTATATCCGGCCCCTTTGATGTTGTCTTCTATGCCGAGAGCTACCTTGATACGGTTCTGCTGATGGTCTCCGAGTACCTGGGTGAATACGTAGTTGACGGAGAACATAAACATTACAGACGCCACGACGAAGCCTATTGATACCATGTATTTGGATAGACGTCGGCTGAACATAACCAGCACCACATATAACAAGGCTACGCAAATGGCGGTCATGAAGTAAGCCAGTGCGTTTATTTCTATGCCGAAGTAAGCGAGTATTCCTACAATCAAGCCTGAACCGGCGAACCATGCGAGGACTATACCTGCCACTTTGGAGTTCTTGCAGAAGAAATAGAGCATGGCCACAAAAATGACCATGACGGCTATGAAGACCACGAACTGACCCATAGGCAGTCCCAGTATGATGGGCGTAGTGTACTTGACTGTGACTACAAACCATGCAATGGCGCAGACAAAAGAGAGCAGAACCATGCCGCTCATACCTTCGCGATAGAGTACGAATATCAGCGAAATATACACCAGGGCGCTTCCCGTCTCGTTCTGCATCAGGATGAGAGAGATGGGCAGGAAAATTATTATCAGCGCTCTGAAGTAGTTGCTCACTTTGGCGTTGAGGCTGAAGTTGTAGCTGCTGAATAGTTTTGCAAGAGCCAATGCGGTGGCGAATTTTCCAAATTCCGCCGGTTGCAGGCTGACCGGGCCGAAAACAAGCCACGAGCGGGACCCCTTTATGTCCGGCGCTACTGCTATCGTCACCATAAGTAGCAGAATTACAGCTCCGTAGATGGCGTATGCGTATGTGTCAAACACTCGCGAATCTATATTAAGGATTGCAATTCCAAGTATAAGCGACAGACCAATCCATGTGACCTGTTTGCCGCTGAATTCGGTGAAATCGAATATTGAAGCGTTGTCAAAGTCGTAGCTTGCCGCATAGATGCTCACCACTCCTGCCGATACGAGCAGCAGGTAGAGGATTAGCGTCAGCCAGTCCAGGTTGTGTACCACTGAGGATTTCTGTGTTGTAGCCGGAGTTTCCACTTTTCCTATTCTTGAGTATCTTTTTTATCTTGTTTTACAGCTACCCTTGCGTTCATCATCTGTTCTTCCATGCCCTTGAGCGAGGGGCGAATCTGACGTTTCAGGTATTTCTCTATCATAAGGGTTCCGATAGGAACACCGAAGGCAGCTCCGTATCCGGCGTTCTCCACGTATACGGCAACTGCAATCTTGGGGTCGCGGTAGGGGGCAAAACCCATGAAGGCGGAGTGGTCGGCGCCGTGCGGGTTCTGTGCTGTACCTGTCTTGCCGCATACTTCAATGTCAGGCAGGTTGGCTTTCTTGCAGGTACCGCCCAATACAGCCATTCGCATACCTTCTGCCACCGCTTCATACCACTCTTTTTTGATATGCGGTGTGTGCTTCACCCGGAACTGAGACGGCAGTACGGTGTCCTGGATTTCCTTTACCACGTGAGGCGTGTAATACCACCCTCGGTTGGCTATCTGGGCGGCGAGGTTTGCAATCTGTATGGGAGTGGCGAGTACTTCACCCTGACCTATGGAGACAGAAATAATGCTGTTGCCGCTCCACTTTTTCAGCGCGTCGGTATAGTATTCGGCATTGGGTATGAAACCTCTGCTTTCGGAGGGGAGGTCAACTCCGAGTTTGTATCCGTAACCCATCTCCACCAGATAATTCTTCCACTTCGTGAGTTGTTCGGAGGCTGTGGTTCCGGGTTTGTCTATCAAGTATTTGAACCCCCAGCAGAAAAAGGCGTTGCAAGAGGTCTGAAGGGCCGGTTTCAGCGCGATGGGGGACCCGTGAGGATGACAGCCAACAGTGAGCCCGTTGCGGTATCCGCGTGCGCACGGGAATGTGGTGGAGGTGGTTATGATGCCCTCCTGAAGCAGAATCATGCCTTGTGTGGGCTTGAAAGTTGAGCCGGGAGGATATGCCGCCTGAAGCGCCCTGTCAAAAAGGGGTTTCCGAGGGTCTTTCACCAGCTCTGCATAGTGCTTGCCACGCTCGCGACCAAGAAGTAGAGAAGGGTCATAGGATGGTGCGGTGACCAAAGCGAGTATCTCTCCTGTCGAGGGTTCTATGCAGACTATGGCGCCATTCTTGCCGGCCATCAGAGCCTCGCCGTATTCCTGCAACTCAATGTCAATGGACAGGGTGAGATTGCGGCCTGAGCGGGGAGAGACGTCATATCTCCCATCCTCATACTTGCCTTTTACCCGGCCAAGGGCATCCTTCATCAGAATCTCTTCGCCTTTCACTCCTCGCAGATATGTCTCGTAACTCTTTTCAACGCCGAGGTCACCGGTATAGTCACCGCTGCGGTAGTATCCGTCACGTTCCAGGTCTGCCGCTGACACTTCACGTATGTTGCCCAGCACATTGGCCGCCACATGGTGGGCATATTGGCGTATGGTGCGCTTCTGTATGTAGAAACCCGGGAAAAGATACATCTTTTCCTGGAGACGTCCGTAATCCTGTTGCGAGAGGTGAGATATGAGTTTTTGGGCAGTGTAAGCCGAATATCCGGGATTCTTGTGCGTGTCTTTCATATCGGCCCATTTTTCTCTTAGCTGCTCAGGGGTGATTCGCAGAGTGTTGCAAAGGGACAAAGTGTCAAACCCCTCCACATCCTTGGGGATGAGCATGAGGTCGTATGCCGGTTGGTTGAAGACTACCAGCTCGCCGTTACGGTCGTAGATGACGCCTCGGGCAGGGTACAGCGTGCGTTTCAGGAAAGCGTTGCTCTCGGCGCTTATTTTATATGGGTTGTCTCCAAGCTGAAGCCCGATAAGACGATAAATATAGATGCAGACTATCAGGATAATGAAGCCTGCAATCACATATTTGCGTCTTTCCAGTTTATAATCTTTAGCCATTAAGCGTATATCCGAAGTGGTAGGCCGGGTGAGCGAGATTTCCGGTTATTAATGGAAAGTCTTGCTCTTGCTGCCCGTGAGGGCATCGATACCCAGCAACAGTATGAATGAAAGAAATGAACTGGCCGCCATGACGCAGAGAGTGCGTTGCAGATTTACGAATGAGAAATATTCAAGACCGATGGCCAGGATACAATAGATGGGCGTGCAGACAATCAGATACTTAAACAGAGTCCAGAAGCCTAAAACGCCTATGCACGGTGAGACTCCGGCGAGTGCCTCGTCGTTGCCGGTGTAAGAGTGGAACACGGGCCGGCGCACTACTGCCAGTACGGTACAGCTGATAGTATTGACTCCCGGGGTGTCCGAGAAAATGTCAACCACGAAGCCCATAAGAAAAGCGATGGTCAATACCCATTTCACGGACAGGCTCATGGGAAGACGCAGGATAGGATAGAAGAAGATTATGGGTACTGCCACGGAGAAGAGCATGATGCGGTTGCAGATGAGTATCTGTACCAGCATCAGGCACAGAATCATCAGTAAGTATTTGGCTGTGTCTCGTCCCATTATTTATTCTCTTCTGTTTTATCGAATTGCATCAGCGAGTCCAATTCGGCCTTATATTCGTCGATAATGACACGCACGGAGTTTAGCTCGTGGAAGTTGGTGAACAGTCTGACCTTAAGGGTGAAGAAGTTGTCATCCTTGGCCTTGACCTGCGACATGATTACACCCACGGGCAGACCGGGAGGGAAAGTGGAGGAGAACCCGCTGGTAATGATAGTGTCGCCGGTGTGGTAACGCACATGGCGCGGCAGTTCGTCAATGTAAGCGATGTCCGGACTGCCTTCGTGCCAGCGCAGGGTGCCGATTACAGTGGACGAGCCTTTCAGTTTTACGGAAAACTCCTGATTGACGTTGAGCAGCGAGATTACGCGGGAGGCGTTGGGTCCGACGGACCCGACTATGCCGGCCACACCATTGTGAGACAGAACGCCCATGCCCGGGCGTATTCCCGATTTCTCACCCTTGTTTATGGTGAAGTAATTGCATGGGCGGTTCACGCTATTGTTTATCACCGAGGCAATGACAAAGCGGAACCGGTCTTTGGACCTGTAGACGGCATCAGCGGAATCCGGCGGCAGCATGGTCCGCAGACGGTCCATTTCGTTCCTTATGTTCAGCAACTCGTTCTCCAGGGCTGCGTTACGCTGTTGCAGGCCTTCGTTGATGCTGCGCAGATTGAAATATCCGGTCACTCCGTTGGCAGTCTCATAGACGGCGCTGCTTACCGAATTGGCCGAGGTCAGGTATGCGCTTCTCTGGTACATGTTGCCGGTAAACAGCAACATGAATCCCGCCAGCAGATAGACGATGAAGAGCATCGCCGTGCTGTATTTCATTAAAAAGCAGAGAAGTGAACGCACCTTGTTTCAGTATCTGTGTTTCAGTATCTGTGAGTGTATTTACTATCAAGGGGGGATATCCGTATACGGGACATCCCCCACTTGCTTTGAGCGTATTGTCAGGTATTCTTCTGAAGGAAGGAGAAGCGGCGAATATTCTTCAGCGCGACGCCGGTGCCGCGTGCCACGGCCAACAAGGGTTCCTCGGCTATGTGGAACTGGATGCCGAACTTGTCGGTGAAACGCTTGTCAAGCCCACGGAGCAGTGCGCCTCCCCCGGCCAGATAGATGCCGTTCTCGACGATGTCCGTATAAAGTTCGGGCTGTGTGTTCTCAAGAGCGGCGAGGACAGCCGCCTCCATCTTGGAGATGGTCTTGTCCAGGCAGTGCGCTATCTCCTGATAGGAGACGCTCACCTCCATAGGCAGAGCTGTAATCTTGTTGGGACCGCGGACAATGAAGTCTTCGGGCGGGTTGTCAAGCTCTGTTAGGGCGGAGCCTACGTTGATTTTTATTCGCTCGGCCATTCTTTCTCCTACCTTGAGGTTGTGAACCCGGCTCATGTGGTCCTGTATGTCTGAAGTCAGCTCGTTGCCGGCTATTCGGATACTCTTGTTGGAAGCGATGCCCCCTAAGGATATTACTGCAATTTCAGTCGTTCCGCCACCTATATCCACAATCATATTGCCCTGAGGCGCTTCTACGTCAATACCTATGCCGAGGGCCGCGGCCATAGGTTCGGGAATAAGGTAAACCTCGCGCCCTCCGGCCTGCTCGCTGGAGTCCTTGACGGCACGAATCTCAACCTCTGTACTGCCCGAGGGAATACAAACTACCATACGGAGTGAAGGTGCAAACCAGCGGCGCTTGCTGCTCACCAGCTTCACCAGCCCTCGAATCATCTGTTCGGCGGCTGTGTAGTCGGCTATTACACCGTCGCGCAGCGGCCGGATGGTGCGTATGCCCGGCGGCTCCTTGCCTTCCATCTGATGTGCCTGGTCGCCTACGGCAATCACTCGGTCTTTCTTGGTCTCTACAGCCACTACACTCGGCTGGTTGACCACTATCTTATTGTTGTGGATGATAACGGAGTTGGCTGTGCCAAGGTCCATGGCTATCTCCTGAGTGAACGAAAAGAATCCCATTTGGTGATAATTTGTGTTTTAAGTGGAGAGAAAAAGCTCTTTCTTATAACGGGGGAAGAGGCCGTTTTAGTGTTTGAAGTGACGTATGCCGGTCATGGCCATGGCCATATCGTGGGAATCGCAGTAGTCTACGGACTCCTGGTCACGCACGGAGCCTCCGGGATGTACTACCGCAGTGATACCGGCCTTGTCGGCTATCTCCACGCAGTCTGCAAATGGGAAGAAGGCATCGGACGCCATTACGGCACCGTTCAGGTCGAATCCGAAGGCGGTTGCTTTCTCGATGGCCTGTTTCAAAGAGTCTACGCGCGAGGTCTGACCTATTCCGCTGGCACATAGCTGTCCTCCTTTTGCCAAAACGATAGCGTTGCTCTTGCTATGCTTCACAACCTTGAGCGCGAATTCCAGGTCTTCCAGCTCGGTGGCTGTCGGCTGCTTTTGGGAGACGATGCGGAAGTCGGCGGCCTTTTCTACCGAAGTGTCGGCCTGCTGTGCGAGAACACCGTTAAGTGCCGAGCGATAACGCATGGCGGGCAGTGTGAGGTCTTTGGCTACCAGAATAATGCGGTTCTTCTTTGTCTTGAGAATTTCAAGAGCCTCGTCGGAGTATTCGGGAGCGATGATTACCTCCAGAAATATCTTGTTTATTTTCTCTGCTGTGGCCTTATCGACAGGGCCGTTGGCTATGAGGACGCCGCCGAATGCAGACACCGGGTCACAGGCCAGGGCGGCTTCCCAAGCCTCTTCGATTGTGGCGCGGCTGGCTATGCCGCAGGCGTTGTTATGCTTGAGTATAGCGAATGTCGGTGTGTCGAAATCGCTTATCAGAGAAACGGCGGCATCGATATCCAAAAGGTTGTTGTAGGATATTTCTTTGCCGTGTAATTTAGTGAACATAGCGTCAAAGTCTCCGAAATAGCAGGCTTTCTGGTGGGGGTTCTCGCCGTAACGCAGGACGCGGGAGCCGTTTTTGCAGAGGCGCAGGTCAGAGTGCGTGTCGCGGTCAAACCAGTTGAAAATGGCCGAGTCATAGGCGCTGGAGACGGCGAATGCTTCGCGGGCGAAGAATTTGCGTTGTTCCAAAGTGGTAAATGCTCCGTTTTCCTCCAGAATGTTCTGCAACGGACTGTATTGAGCTTTGGATGCTACAATCACGACATCGTTGAAGTTCTTTGCGGCGCCGCGAATCAGGGAGATGCCTCCTATGTCTATTTTCTCGATAATGTCGGCTTCGGAGGCTCCGGAGGCTACTGTATCTTCAAAGGGATAGAGGTCCACGATCACCAGGTCGATGTCGGGGATATCATATTGGGACATCTGCAGACGGTCTCCGTCGTTTTCGCGCCGGCCGAGGATGCCGCCGAACACTTTGGGGTGTAGAGTCTTGACTCTTCCCCCGAGTATGGAGGGATAACCCGTGAGGTCTTCCACGGCGGCGCAGGGAATACCCAGGCCTTCGATAAACGATTGTGTGCCACCGGTGGAGATGAGTTTCACTCCGTTCTGGTGCAGTAACTTTATTATGCGGTCTAACCCATCCTTGTGGAACACGGACACAAGGGCTGACTTGATTTTTTTCTTATCCTCCATAGGTCGTTCAATATTTGTATGTTAGCCTGAATAGAGAGATGCAGGCACACCTCTCTCTATCAGATTAGGGAATGCAAAGTTAATAAAAAAAACTAAAACCGCAATCAGTCAGCCCTCTGTAAATAAAAATTCGCCTTCTTTTATTGCGGTTCCTTTGGACATATCAAGATGTGTCGTGTAATTGTCAGTCAAAGGGTATGAAGGTTGCGGGGTTTCCCCATTCCCAGTCACCTGGACAGCCTATTTGGAAACTGTACATGGCTATTCCGAGGTCCAGCAGCTGGTTTGTGTTTTTTGCGGGAACGTATGCCTGCAGGATGAACCCTTTGCGCGTATATAGCGAGGCGTCGGTTTTTCCCTCCGCCGTGCTGTCGTTGTGCAAGAGCTGAGAGTAGCGTGAGTTTAGGTCTTGTTCGTGTGCGAATTTCTTTTTGTTTTTCTTCTTTTCCGGTTCAAGCGGGTTATATGGGTCATCGGCTTTCTTTATCAGGATACCTACAGGCTGCTTGTTCATTGCCGAAGGGGCGTATGACACGGCTTCAAGTCCTTGCAGCAATTTCGGGAACGCATCGCAAATCTTGTCGGATGAGAACCGGGTGTCCAGAAAATCCATAGGTGTGAGTCCGCTATGGCGGTGGCTCACTTTATGCAGCAGGGAAGCCATGAACGTAGGCTTCTCGTCTTCAGCCTTGTTGCCTATCACTATAAGACAGATGAGCTGTTGGCCCGGTCGCACTCTTGCCTCCACGGCTTTGGGGGAGAATGAGCCGGAGACGAAACAGGTGCCCAGTCCCAGTGAGTATGCTGTCATAAGTACTTGCATGCCGAAGTATCCTGTTCGCTCTATGTAGTCGGCGTAGGATGTATCCGCCACGCAGGCCACATAGTTGCGGGCGTTGCGGAACATACCGTAGCTTTTCGTGACTTGCCTGAAGGGGTCGGGCGAGTCGGTGATGAGCTGGAAATGCAGGCCTGTGCCGTGGGTGTTGACATCGGTTACAGCTGCTTCAAGTGAGCGTATATGCTTGGGCGAGAGGGGTTCGGGGCTGAAGGAGCGCACTGAGTGACGTCCTTTCAGGTCTGAGAGTGTGGGCATCGTGTTTATATTAATCGTGTCGGCTTGCCGTTGCCGTTATGGCACAGGCAAGCCGACAAATGTGGGTATTCAAGTGTTCAGACTATATTTTGGTCTGAACACTTGGGCTTTGATTTTATTCGGGTATATTGATTTCAAACTTCTCAAGGAATGTCATTGTGTCGTGGATATAGTCTGCCATAACCACATCGTCTTCTACGAAAGGCACCTCTTTGCGGTATTCGTCCTTGATGTTCTGCAGGAATGGGGAAGACTTGAGGGGAGCGCGGAAGTCAAGGCCCTGGGCGGCGTTCATCAGCTCGACAGCGAGAACAAATTTCAGGTTGTCGATAATCTTATGCAGTTTGGTCGCGGCGTTGGCACCCATTGACACGAGGTCTTCCTGACCGTTGGAGCTGACGATGGAGTCGCAGGATGCCGGGAAGCTGTACATCTTGTTTTGGCTGACAACGGCGGCGGCGGCGTACTGGGGAATCATGTAGCCGGAGTTGAGGCCGGGCTTGGCGACGAGGAACTCGGGCAGGCCTCTTTGGCCGAGGATGAGCTGAGCCACGCGGCGCTCGGAGATGTTGCCGAGTTCGTGCAGGGCTATACCCATGTAGTCGAAGATGAGTGCGAGGGGCTCGCCGTGGAAGTTACCGCCGCTCACTACCAGGTCAAGGTCGGGGAAGACTGTGGGGTTGTCTGTCACGGAGTTGATTTCAGTGTGAAGCACGTGTGTGACGTGGTGCATGGCATCCTTCACGGCGCCATGTACCTGCGGTATGCAACGGAAGGAGTAGGGGTCCTGTACATGTTTCTTCTCGCGGGCTATGATCTCGCTGCCTTCAAGCATGTTGCGGAATGCTTTGGCGGTCTCTGTCTGACCCTTGTGGGGACGTACGTCCTGGATGCAGGCGAAGAAAGGCTCTATACGGCCGTCGAAAGCCTCGAGGCTCATGGCGCCGATAGCGTCGAAGCAGTGAACCATGTGCCAGCCGTCTATCAGGGCCTTGATGCCGTTGGCGCTCATGAACTGAGTGCCGTTGAGCAGCGCCAGACCCTCTTTGCTCTTCAGCTTGATGGGCTTCCATCCGTAGATGTTTAGTATTTCGGAGCCTTTGAAGCGTTTGCCGTCGTGCATTACCTCGCCTTCGCCGATAAGGGGGAGGAAGAGGTTGGCCAGGGGGGCGAGGTCGCCGGATGCGCCGAGTGAGCCTCGGTCATAGACTACAGGGAGGATGTCGTTGTTGTAGAAGTCCAGGATACGTTGTACCGTCTCGGTCTGCACTCCGCTGAAACCGAAGGAAAGGGCGTGGGCCTTGAGCAGCAGCATCAGCTTGACGATGGTGCCGTCTACGGGTGTGCCTATGGAGCAGGAGTGGCTCTTTACCAGGTTTTCCTGAAGTGTGCCGAGCTGTTCGGGTGTTATGGAACGGTTGCAGAGGGAACCGAAGCCGGTTGTAACGCCATAGATGGGCTTGTCGCTCTCTACGGCTTTTACGTCCAGATAGTTGCGGCAATGCTCTATCTTGGCTATGGCCTTATCGGAGAGTACCAGTTTTGTGCCGTCTTTGAGTATTTTCTCGATGAGGTCGTAAGTAAGCTCGGATGAGCCTATTTCGTATATTTCAAGTTTAGCCATGTTTTTGGTTATTGTAAGTTGGTTGTCAGTCGTTTTCTGCCACCACACGTCCGCGACTTATGACTGTGCGCACACAATTCATGCCCACATAGTATGGTAACATTCGGTAATTGTCGTAATTGAGAATAATGATGTCCGCGTCTTTGCCCGGTTCGAGCGAGCCGGTAGTGTCTGCCAGGTCAAGGGCGGCCGCGCCGTTGAGCGTGAGGGCAGTGATTGTCTCCTCTATAGACATCTGCATATAGATGCAGGCAAGCGCGATAGTCAGGGGGATTGAGCCGGAGAAACAGCTTCCGGGGTTGAGGTCTGTGGCAAGAGCAACGGCGGCGCCGTTGTCTATGAACTTGCGTGCCGGTGCATAAGGTTCGCGCAGGGTAAAGGCTGTGAGGGGGAGCAGGGTGGCCACTGTGCCGGCCTGAGCCATATCTTTTATACCCTTGTCGCTGACATGCAGCAAGTGGTCGGCGGAGACGGCACCTAATTCGGCGGCCAATTCCGCACCGCCCAGCTGTACAATCTCGTCGGCGTGAAGTTTCAGCTTGAATCCGGCTTCGCGCGCTGCCTTGAGGAAGCGGCGGGAATCCTCTATCTCGAACACATTCTTTTCTGTGAATATGTCGCAGAATCGGGCTTTACCCTTGACTGCCGGGAGCATTTCGGAAATCATCAGGTCCACATATTCGGAAGTGCGTCCCGCGTACTCTTTCGGCACGGCATGGGCACCCAGGAAAGTGGATATGACCCTCAGCTTCTGTTCCGGGTCGGAGGCAAGTCGCTCTATTGCTTCAAGCATACGCAGCTCGGTCTCGGTGTTGAGTCCGTAGCCGCTCTTGGCCTCGACTGTTGTGACGCCTGTCTTGACCATACGGTCTATGAACCACTGTGCCTTGGCTACAAAAGCATCCACAGTCTCGCCACGGGTGGCGTTGACAGTACTCTGTATGCCACCTCCGCGCTCCATAATGCTCATGTAGGAGTCACCCTTCAGACGCCACTCGAACTCGTCCGGACGGTAGCCGCCGAAGATGAGGTGAGTGTGGGAGTCCACAAAGCCAGGGAGTACGGCGCGGCCTTCGGCATCAATATGGGTGTACTTATCCGCATCGGATATCTTAGGCATATCAGCCATAGGACCGATGTAGGTAATCACACCCTCCTCTGCTATCAGGGCGCCGTTCTCAATAGTCTGTATATGTCCCATTTCCTCGCCCTTCCGGGCCTTGTGGCCCAGAGGGGTGGAAATGGTGGCATTGGTTATAATCAGTGAGTTCATCACTTGTCGATTACTTCGTTTACTTTCTTTAGGATTTCAGCCTCGCGTTTGCAGGCCTTGTCGGCGATGTCGGCGGCTTCGGCCAGCAGCTTGTCTGCGACTGTACGGTCCTTGAGTCCGGCTGCGTTAATGCGCACGTTTAGCTGGGCACCGAGAACTGCGGAGCGGGCTGCAAGAGCTCCCACGCCGGCATCGCTCACAGAAGCGGGATTGCCTTTGACGGCCATGGCTTCCAGCACATCGAATGTCTCGTAAGCGGCGCGCATTGTGCGCAGAGGCACCTCGGTAGCGTAAAGTGTGGCTTCCTGCAGGGCTGCGGAGCGGGCGGCCTTCTCCTCATCGGTCTTTTTGGGCATCGCGAATACGCCCATTATGCGGTTGAAGGCTTCTGTGTCCTCGTCCACCAGGTGTATGAGGCGGTCCTGAATGTCACGTCCCTTCTCGGCTACGTCGGAGAACTCTTCCCAACGGTCATCCCATCCGGCTTTGTGGGCGGAGAGGTTGGCCACCATTGTGCCGAGGGCAGCGGCGAGGGCACCCATATATGCGGAGATGGAGCCTCCGCCGGGAGCCGGTGACTCGGAAGCTGTCTCGTCGGCGAAGCCTACGCAAGTCATGTCTACTAACTTCTTGGAAGCGTTATTGGCCTCAAGCATATACTCAATGACTTTCTCGCCGGGCTCGAAGGGCTTCAGCTCGTCAAGACCCATGGACTTGACGGCTATCTTGATTATATCGCTCTCGGGAATACCCAGGGAGCGTTGCTGGCGGCGCAGGTAGTGCTTGCCGGCTTCAATTAGCGCGCGCTTGGGGATAAGACCGACAATCTCCGTACCTGTGACACGTATGCCACGGGCGGCAGCCGCACGGGTCACTTCGTCGAATGCCACGTGAAGAGGAGTGTCGTTCATGTTGGTGATGTTCATTGACACTTGAGCGATGCCGTATTCATCGATGAACCAGCCGATAGCTTTGGTACCCTTGAGGGTTCCGGGTATCATTATCGTTTTGCCGTTCTCGTCCTTCATGGGTTTGCCGGTGAGTTTGCCGCCTTCGCGTTTGGGTCGTCCCTTTTCGCGTACGTCGAATGCAATGGCGTTGGCGCGGCGGGTAGAGGTGGTGTTGAGGTTGAAGTTCACGGCAATCAGGAAGTCGCGTGCGCCTACGGCTGTAGCTCCTGTGCGGGCCACGCCCTCGTCAAAGGGACGGTCGCCGAAATCGGGAGCTTTGCCGGCCTTGTTCATCTTCTCGGGCAGAGCCTCGTATTCGCCTTCGCGGCATACGGCCAGGTTCTTGCGCTCGGGAGTGAAGGCAGCAGCCTCATAGCAATATGTAGGTATATTCAGCTCAGTAGCGAAACGCTCGGCGAGCTTGCGTGCCAGCACGGCTGTCTCCTCCAGTGTGATGCCGCTTACGGGGATGAGGGGGCATACATCGGTGGCACCCATACGGGGATGCGCTCCGTGGTGGCCGCGCATATCTATAAGCTCGGCAGCCTTGCGGGCACAACGTATGGCGGCATCCATTACCGGCTCCGGCTCTCCTACGAAAGTGACGACGGTGCGGTTTGTAGCTTCGCCGGGGTCAACGTCCAGCAATTTAACATCTCCGTTTTTCTCGACTTCGGCGGTGATAGCATCAATCACAGCCTTGTCTCGCCCCTCGGAGAAATTGGGCACACATTCAATAATTTGTTTCATCTCTTATTTAAAGGTGTTATTTTACAAGGTTATCAATGAGTTCATCGGAGGCGAGGAAAGGTTCCGTAATCATGAATCCGTCAGCTTCGTGCTTGTCGTTCCAATCGGCTACGGTGCTCATGGCGTTTTCGTTGCGGGCCCATGAACGACGGGCCACACCGCCCATCACATCCCAGAGCATAGCTTTCTTCAAAATGTTGTCTACGCGCTCGGAGCCGTCGCAAACCATGCCGAATCCGCCGTTTATGGCCTTTCCTATACCCACGCCGCCACCGTTGTGGAGGGCTACAAGACTCATGCCTCGGGCGCAGTTGCCGGCGAAGCACTGTACAGCCATATCGGCCATTACGTTTGAACCATCCTTGATGTTGGAAGTCTCACGGAAGGGTGAGTCTGTACCGCTTACGTCGTGGTGGTCGCGGCCAAGCATTATCGGGCCCACTTCACCGTTGCGTACCATCTCGTTGAATTTCAGGGCAATTGCCAGACGTCCAGCAGCATCCTGATAGAGGATACGTGCCTGTGTGCCTACCACCAGGGCGTTCTTTTCGGCATCGCGAATCCAGTTGTAGTTGTCGCGGTCCTGATAGCGACGGTTCACGTCGATACATTCCATAGCGGCATGGTCCGTCTTTATGAGGTCTTCGTGTTTGCCGGAAAGACATACCCAGCGGAAAGGACCGTAGCCGTAATCGAAGAGCATCGGACCCATGATGTCCTCAACGTATGAGGGCCAGATGAAGCCGTCTTTCTCGTCTATGCCGTTGCGGGAAATTTCTTTGACACCGGCATCATAGATAGCCTTCATGAACGAGTTGCCGTAGTCGAAGAAGTAGGTGCCTCGGCCCACAAGTGTCTTGATGGCTTCGAAATGACGTTTCAGGGATTCGTCTATCAGCTCGCGGAACTTGTCGGGATTTTCGTGGAGCAGTTTTGTGCGCTCCTCGAAGGTGAGGCCTACCGGGCAGTAGCCACCCTCGTAAACGGCATGACAGGAAGTCTGGTCTGAGAGGAGTTCAACCTTCTCGTCGTGAGCCACTGCATATTCAAGCAGGTCTACGACATTGCCGTGGTAAGCTATCGATATGGGCTCATTGGCCTCTATTGCCTTGTGGGCGAGGTCGAAGGCGGTCTTTATGTCGTCGGTGACTTCCTGTACCCAGCCCTGGTCGTGGCGGGTCTTGATGCGGGAAGCGTCCACTTCGGCGATGATAGCGGCAGCGCCGGCTATTACGGCGGCCTTGGGCTGAGCGCCGCTCATGCCGCCGAGGCCTGAGGAAATGAACAGGTGTCCGCGCAGGTCTCCCTCTTCGGGGATACCGAGTTTCATACGGCCGGCGTTGAGCAATGTGTTGAATGTGCCGTGTACGATACCCTGGGGACCTATGTACATCCAGCCGCCGGCAGTCATCTGTCCGTAATTGGCCACACCCATCTGCATGGCCTCGTGCCAGTCATGCAGGTTGTCGAACATACCCACCATCATGGCGTTGGTGATGATTACGCGGGGAGCTTCGGGACTGGATGGGAAAAGACCGAGGGGGTGTCCGCTCTCCACTACGAGTGTCTGGTTCTCGGTCAGTTCTTCAAGATACATCTTGATGAGACGGTATTGCATCCAGTTCTGGCATACCTGGCCGGTCTCGCCGTATGTGACGAGTTCGTAGGGGTAGAGGGCGATGTCAAAGCACAGGTTGTTGTCAATCATTACCTGGAACGCCTTGCCTTCTATACATTTGCCCTTGTACTGGTCAATGGGCTTTGCCTTCAGGTCGCCCTGCGGACGGAAACGGTAGCCATAGATTCTGCCACGTGTGCGCAGTTCCTCCAGAAATTCCGGAGCCAACTTCTCGTGCAGAGAGGGGTCGATGTAGCGCAGGGCATTGCGCAGAGCTATTTTGGTGTTCTCGGGTGTAAGTGTGTATCCGCGGTCGGGAGCGCGGCGTATTCCCTCCACAAATGCGGGATATTCGGGAAGTACGGGTGGAAGTGTGATTGCCATATCAGTTAAAAATGGTTTTCTGAATTATTAATATAAATATAAATAGGAGGTATTGCTCCTTGTCCGTGGCAGGAGGGAGCAATACCTGTAATTTTATATGCTATCAGATAGCTGTGTTCCGGTTGGTTTCGGCAGCCTGGACTACCTTGTTGTCGGCTGCGGCTTCATTTGCAGCGGCTTCTACGGTCTGGGCGTTTACACTGGAAATGGCGGGACGGGGAGTAACCGCACGTGAGGGTTTGGCCTGCTGCGGGTTGTTGTAACCCTTGCCTTCGGGCTTCAGGTAGTTGTCCAGGAATCGGAAGAAGACGCGCTGCCAGAGGATTGCGTTCTGCGGTTTGAGAACCCAGTGGTTTTCGTCGGGGAAGACAAGCATCTCGGCCTCGAGACCCAGCATCTTGGCGGCGTTGAAGGCCATCATGCCCTGAGATGCAAGGATGCGGTAGTCAAGCTCACCTACGGTCACAAGTATAGGCGCTGTCCAGTTGGCCACATCTTTATGGGGAGAATAGTCAAAGGTACGCTGGGCAATCGCATTGCTTTTGTCCCAGGGTTTGCCACCCATATCGTAGTCGGCGAACCACATCTCTTCGGTTTCCAGATACTGTGCCTCCATATTGAAGATACCGGCGTGAGCTACGAGAGCGGCGAAACGGCCTTCGTGGTGGCCGGCCAGCCAGTATACGGAGAAGCCGCCGTAGCTTGCGCCTATGGCAGCCATGTGTTTCTCATCCACGTATGGTTTGGCTGCCATATAGTCTGTGGCCGCCAGGTAGTCCTCCATGTTCTGACCCGGATAGTCCTTGGAAATCTGCTTGTTCCATTCGGTGCCGAAGCCCGGCAGGCCACGACGGTTGGGGCAGATGACGATGTAGCCTTGCGAGGCCATAATCTGGAAGTTCCAGCGGTAGCTCCAGAATTGGCTTACCGCCTGCTGGGGACCGCCCTGGCAATAAAGGATGGCGGGATATTTCTTGTTGGGGTCGAAATTCGGGGGAAGTACGACCCAGGTACACATCTCTTTGCCGTCGGAGGTGGGAACCATCACCTTCTTCACTTCGCCCATCTTGAGTTTGGAAAGGAGTTCGGCGTTGACGGCCGTTATGTCCTTCATCTGTCCGTTCTCCAGCATGCAGACCTCGTTGGGACGGCTCATATTGTGGCGCATGGCAAGCACTTTATCATTTGCAAGTGCCTGCACACCTACATAATCCCAAAGGCCTTCGGCAATAATCTTGAAATCGGGGTTGTCCAAACCTACGCGGAATATAGGCATCGTGCCCTGATAGTAAGCGTTCAGGACGATGCTTTTGCCGTCAGGATTCCAGCTGAAACCCTCCACGCTGTAGTCCCAGCCGGCCTCGGCTGTGATATTGCGTATCTGACGGGTTTTCATATCCATCACCATCAGACGATTCTGGTCGCTCTCGAACTTGGCCTCTGCCATGCTCATCCATGCAAGTCTGGTGCCGTCGGGCGAGAATACGGGGTGGGTGTCATAGCCTTCGCCGGTCTTGCCCTCTGTGAGACTCTCGGTCTTCTTGCTCTCTATATTATATAGGTATAGATTGGAGTCTGTGGAGAATGCGTAGTCCATACCGGTCTTCTTGCGGGAAGTGTACACGAGCTGTTTGCTGTCGGCGCTCCAGGAGAAAGTCTCGGCGCCGCCGAAAGGTTTCATGGGGCATTCGTATGGCTCACCCTCCATAATGTCAGTGACATCCAGGAGTTGCTCGCCGTCGTATGTGGCCACGAAGGGGTGGGGGATTTCGGTTACCCACTCGTCCCAGTGCTTGTACATCAGGTCATCTACCACGCGGCCTGTAGTCTCGGGAAGTCCTTCAAAGATTTTTTCGTTCTTGTTGAAAGGCTTTATGTTGGAGGCGAATACCAGATGCTTGCCGTCCGGAGCAAACTCGAAGCAGTTCACGCCATTCTCCACGTTGGAGATTTTCTGTACCTCGCGGGCATTGGGTGTCATGGTGTAAATCTGAGGCTTATCAGTCTCGGGGTCCTGGCCGATAAAGGCAATGAGTCTGCCGCCGTCAAGCCAGCGTATATTGCTTTCGCTGCCGGGAGTCTTGGTGATGCGGGTCAGGCCTGTGCCGTCAATGTTCATCACATAGATTTCGGCATTGCCTTTGTTTTGCTCAATACTTTCGTATGCGATTGTAAAGGCGATTTTTGTACCGTCGGGAGAAGCGACAGCCTCGTTGACACGACCAAAGGCTTCAAGTACTTCGGGGGTGATTTTGCCGTCTACAATCTGTACGTCCGGCTTTTCAATTATGTCTCCTTTGGTGTCCAGACCGTTCTGGCAGGCGGTCATGGCGCCTGTGAGTGCCAAAGTAGACATAGCAATGAAGATTTTGTTCATAACTAAATTTAAGGTTGTTAGTCCTAAGCAGATATGCTGTTAGCAGCAGCGTAGGTAATGGTTTGATATTTGGGGCGAAATTACAAAAAATCGCCGACATCCGCAAATTAAATTT
Source organism: uncultured Bacteroidales bacterium (assembly GCA_900547755.1). Lineage (GTDB taxonomy): Bacteria > Bacteroidota > Bacteroidia > Bacteroidales > Muribaculaceae > Lepagella. The sequence continues at coordinate 16,331 of URIC01000015.1, read as the reverse complement.
TGCTAAAATCCCAAAAGTGAATTATGAATTTACATTGCCGGACTGAGATGCCGCCGGCGTATGACGGAAATAAGTCAGATTAGTCATAATCATAAATTTGCGGGAAAGTGTCCAATCGGCACTCATGTTGGCCGAAGGATTTGTTTCAGTCTCTTTGTCTATACCCTCCACATGCCAGTAACAGGCTGTGATTCCACGACGTAGAGTGAGGGAATATCTTATTGGCAGGTATCCGTTGGAGATTAACGGTTGCGGTAGTATTGATATAGTGGACGAGTTTATAGGGAGTTGTTGAAAATCTGAATGAGTCTCATATCAGATGTCATTTCAATGTTGAGAAAGCTATGATGGTTGCAATAGCCTTTGCGTTTCAACGATTCGTGTCTGGAGCGACAAACGGGGCTCGAACCCGCGACCCTCAGCTTGGGAAGCTGATGCTCTACCGACTGAGCTATTGTCGCATTTGCTCTGCAAAATTAGTCAATTTCAGTGACGCAAGCAAGGAATTGTTTAATTTTTTTTGTATTTGCTGTAAATTTGGGCTCCCCTTTTCTTGGCTCGTTTTACTACTGCCGGGTCTTCGGGGTCAATTCCGAGTGTCTCCGCGCTCGGCACTTTGATTTTTGTGCCGGGACGGATACGGTCAGGATGTCCCAGTCCTTGGTTGTAATCGTATATCAGCGGCCAAAGGTTGTAATTGCCATAGTATTCCCTGGCCATGGTTGTCAGAAAACGCTTCTTGGTAATCTTGTCGTTTATCACAGCCGGCGCTTTCTTTGCCTTTGCCGTCTCTTCTTTTTCGGCAATATGTCTGTCGGATGTTTCAGTAGGCACATTGGCAGTCTCTTTATTGTCGACGGGTTCTATTGTTTCCTCCTGTTTTACTTTCTCGGCAGCCTTTGCTGGTTTCGGAATTTTGACTGCTGGAGCGGCTTGTCGTGCCTGGGGGCGCACGACTGTAGCTACATTTTTGTCTGAGGATAACGCTGCCTTGAGAGAGTCAAAGGACTCGGGCGACACAAGATGCCAGGACACAAAGGCAATGGCAATCAATGCCAGGGCGCACACAGCTCCCGTAACAAATCCCTTCCCGAAATGGCGGCGCTTCTGTCTTCTTATATAATCATCCTCGTCACGCACTGTAAAGTCGTGAGCATATACATCTTCATCCTCCGCCATTTGCGGAGACTCCACACCTTCCGCTTCTTGGACCGGGGTCTGTTCTTCTTCCTCCTGTCCAGGCTCAGGAACAGGCTCGGAATCAGGTTCCGGCTCCGGTTCGGCAATATGTTCCGGCTCCCTTGCTGGCTCCGTTTCGGGTTCCGGTTCAGTAATTGGTTCCGGTTCGGGTTGTTGTATCGTTTCTTCGGGCTGCGTAACTGCCTTTGCCGGTTCTTCCGTTTCTGCCGAGTTCAGCATTTCTTCGGTGACGCCGTCGTTAAGCTCGATAGGCTCATACATTTCGAAGGGTCTGTTCACAGCCTCTGCAAGGGCTTTGTCGGGGGTGAAAGTAACTTTGCGATGCTCAGGTATGAGCATCTGCTCGCCGGTGTTCACATTCACACTCTTGCGTTGCTCTACGGTCACGACCTTGAACGTGCCAATCCCTTTGACCTTCACATTCTCTCCGGCAACTATGGTTTCCGCCACAATGGCGAAAATGTCGCGCAGGAAAATCTCACAGGCCTTGGTGTCAAAGCCTGTGGCCTCGGCAATCATATCACTTAATTCTGGCAGGGAAATTTTGACATTCATTTGTCCGGATTACGCAATTGTTGTTTAAAGAGAGCAGCCGGCTTGAAACCGAGTGTGATTTTCGGGGGCAACAGGAGTCGTTTCCCGGTAGAGGGAACGGCCATGACTCTTTCGGCCCTCTTTTTGGGCTCAAAGTTCCCGAAAGCAGGTATCGCCACAGTGTCGGAGGCGGAAGTGACGCGAGATATGGCGGCGGCCAACGCTTCAAGCATCCGGGCGCTGTCCTTCTTGTTGATGCCGCTGCGGCGGCTCACCAATTCTATGAGTGTCTTGTTGTCCATAATTACCTCCGAAAATGTGGAATGAGTTTGCAAACTTAGTGAAATTTTCTGAAAATACAAAGCCCCTGCCGGGAGATTAAATTCCCTCTGTTCCGGTACGGCTTGAATGATAGACAGATAACTCAAATTAATAATTTAGCGAAAAAATAGGGTTAAAACTTTTTTGAAAATAATTGTACTTATAAATTTATTTTACTAACTTTGCAGAAAATTAATGACTTAAAAAACTAATACTCAACTATGGAATTACCTTTCGCAGAATCTTGGAAAATCAAGATGGTAGAGCCTCTTCGTAAAAGCACCCGTGAGGAGCGCGAGCAGTGGCTCAAAGAGTGTGACTATAACGTCTTCATGCTGAAAAGCGACCAAGTTTACATCGACTGTATCACTGATAGCGGCACAGGCTCCATGAGCGACCGCCAGTGGGCTGCCATGATGATGGGTGACGAGAGCTATGCAGGTGCTCGCTCTTTCTATCACTTGAAAGACACCATCACAAGAATTACAGGTTTTGAATATGTACTGCCTACTCACCAGGGCCGTGCAGCCGAGAATGTACTCTTCTCCTATTTGGTACACGAGGGTGACATTATTCCCGGTAACTCCCACTTCGATACTACAAAGGGCCACATCGAGAGCCGCAAGGCATTCGCTGTAGATTGCACAATCGACGAGGCCAAGGATACTCAGCTCGAACACCCCTTCAAGGGCAACGTCGACTGCAAGAAGCTGGAGAAAGTTCTCCAGGAGAACAGTGACAAGGTTCCCTTCGTAATCGTTACTATCACTAACAACACAGCCGGTGGTCAGCCTGTTAGCATGCAGAACCTCCGCGAGGTCAGCGTATTGTGCGAGAAGTACAAAAAGCCCCTTATTTTCGACTCCGCCCGTTTCGCTGAGAACGCTTACTTCATCAAGACCCGCGAGGAAGGCTATGCCGACAAGACTATCAAGGAAATCGCCCGTGAGATGTTCGACCTGGCCGACGGTATGACCATGTCTTCCAAAAAGGACGGTCTCGTTAACATGGGCGGTTTCATCGCCACACGCCACAAAGAGTGGTACGAGGGTGCCAAGGGCTTCTGCATTTGCTTCGAAGGCTTCGTCACATACGGCGGTATGAACGGCCGTGATATGGACGCTCTGGCAGTCGGCCTGGATGAGAACACTGAGTTCGATATGCTTGATACACGTATCCGTCAGGTACAGTATCTGGCTAAAAAACTTGACGAGTACGGAATCCCCTATCAGCGTCCCGTAGGCGGTCACGCCATCTTCCTGGATGCCGACAAGATTCTTACCGAGGTGCCCAAGGAAGAGTTCCCCGCTCAGACTCTTACGGTAGAGCTGTATCGCGAGGCCGGTATCCGTGGCTGCGAAATCGGTTACATCCTGGCTGACCGTGACCCTGTGACCCGCGAGAACCGCTTCGGTGGTCTTGACTTCCTGCGTCTCTGCATTGCCCGTCGTGTGTACACCAACAACCACATGGACGTAATCGCAGCCGCCATCAAGAACGTTTACGACCGTCGTAAAGAGATTAAGAAAGGTCTTAAGATTGTATGGGAGGCTCCTCTGCTTCGTCACTTCACAGTCAAACTGGCTCCTGCAGATTAATAATTCACATAGGATTATAGTAATCAATAATATTCAGTGTTCCGGATACTCTAAGTGTCCGGAACATTGTTTTAAGGGTTGTTTAGTAATCGACACAAGCATCTGGAAAAAATCTCCATTGGTCTGACACGTGAAAAATTGTCCCGGCTTCATTCGTGTGTCCGGGATATTTTTGCTAACTTTGCACTCTCATGGTCACAAAATCTGATTTACATAACGACGACAGTAAAGCCCGAAGCAAAAGAGTTGCGCAGTCAAGGGGAAACAACCTCGGGCAGGAGAATGTCACACGACGTGACAGCTCTCCCGAAGAGGATAAGTTCCTGAAAGAGCTATGCTATTCTACTGAGAATGAGGAAAACGACAGCCATGCACACAAACCGCACCCATGGCGCGGTTTTCTGCATTTGCTCATTTCTCCCAAATTAGGCTGGCGCAAGATAAAGGCTGCGCATTATTCGCCTGAAGAGTTTGCCCGTATTGTCTTTTATCCCTTGCTGGCCCTTTTGGCTGCCTGTAGGTTCATTGACAAAATATATAAGACTGATGTGGGCACGGGTTTGCTTCTTCAGAAAGCCATTGCCCTTTTTGTGGCCGGTTTCGGAGGCTATTACCTTGTGTGCCTTCTCGGGCGTGCCTTTCTGCCCGTAGTGGCCCGTACGAAGATAGACTCCTCATTCGGGCGAATCTTCGTGATGGCGGTAATGTGTGTACTTACCATTTCCGTCATAGTATGTGAGGTGTTGCCTTGGCTGGGCATGATGCTTATGATACTGCCTATTTACAGTGCATACATCCTTGTCAAGGGACTGGCTCCCCTCAGGGTGCCGGAACAGGAACGCACCCCGACATCCGTACTTATGATATCTCTTTGCTTCGGAGTGCCTGCCGCCATCTATTATATGCTGACATTTTTAATGCCTCCGGCTTAAGACAACTATGAAACAGAATCAGGTAAATATAAAGAATCGCCGTGCCGCTTTCGACTATGAAATCACTGACACATACACTGCCGGCATTGTTCTCACAGGAACGGAGATAAAATCTATCCGACAGAACAAGGCCTCGCTGGTAGACACTTATTGCCTCATTGAGAACAGTGAGGTATGGGTCAAGAATATGTACATAGCCGAATACTTCTACGGCACTTATAATAATCATGTAGAGCGTCGCGACCGCAAGCTCCTTCTCAATAAAAAAGAGATATTGAAGCTGAGCAGAGCGGGTGCCGAGGCCGGTTTTACAATTGTTCCGCTGCGTCTGTTTATCAACGAAAAAGGACTTGCCAAGCTGGTGATAGGAGTAGCGAGAGGCAAGAAGGTCTATGACAAGCGTCAGAGTATCCGCGAGCGTGAGGACAAGCGACAGCTGGACCGTTTTTTTAAGAACAAGTAAGCGGCATAATATAGCGAAGAAAATATGGAGCTGATTAAGCATGAATGTGGAGTGGCGATGGTCCGCCTGCTCAAACCGTTGGAATATTACAGACAGAAGTATGGAACTTCCCTCTATGGACTGAACAAATTGTATCTGCTCATGGAGAAGCAGCATAACAGAGGCCAGGAGGGTGCCGGAATCGGCTGTGTGAAAATGGATGTCGAGCCAGGCAATGAGTACATCTTCAGGGAGAGGGCGGAGGGAAGCGGAGCTATCCAGGAAGTCTTTGAGGCTGCGCACCGCGCCATCGACAATGCCCGCAGGCACAACGACTCCTCCATACCCTTTGAGGGAGAAGTCTACATGGGCCATTTGCGCTACAGCACTACAGGCCGTTCCGGTCTCAGTTATGTGCATCCGTTCATGCGTCGCAACAACTGGAGCGCTCGCAATCTCCTGCTTTGCGGAAATTTCAACATGACTAATGTCGATGAAATCTTCAACGAGATAACGGCTACCGGACAGCATCCACGTCTTTTTGCCGACACATTTATCCTGCTGGAACAATTGGGGCACGGGCTGGACCGCGAGAACGAGCGTCTGTTCAAGATTTTCAAGGCTCAGGGACAGACAGGCCTGGAACTGGCCGGTTCCATAGCCCGCGACCTGAATGTGGCCAATGTGCTTCGTCGGTGCGCGCCCGGCTGGGATGGCGGATATATAATATGCGGTATCGTAGGCAACGGTGACCTGTGGGCCATGCGGGACCCTCGCGGTATTCGTCCCGTTTTCTATTATGCCGACGATGAGGTGGTAGTGGTGGCGTCGGAGCGCCCTGTAATACAGACTACATTCAACCTCGGTAACGATGCGGTCCGGGAGCTTAAGCCCGGCGAGGCGCTGATAGTGGACCGAGACGGCACCTGGCGCCTTGAACAGATATTGGAGCCTCTGGGCAATGCACGTTGTTCCTTTGAACGTATTTATTTCTCGCGCGGTTCGGACGCGGATATTTACAACGAGCGTAAGGAACTGGGGAAATTGCTTGCTCCCTCTGTGATGCAGGCCATAGGGCACGACCTCGACAACACTGTTTTTTCTTTTATTCCCAATACTGCCGAAGTGGCTTTCTACGGACTGATTGACGGTCTTGAAGACCGGCTTATCAGCAGTAAAACGGAGAAACTCACCCAAATGGCCGAATCCGGACATCCGTTTGATTCCGCAGAGGTGGAGCGGATACTCCGGCATCGGGTACGCCGTGAGAAAGTGGCATGGAAAGATATAAAGCTGCGCACCTTCATTGCGCAGGGAGAGAGCCGGGATGACCTTGCATCCCACGTCTATGACGTCACTTACGGCTTAATCAGGCCCGGAAAGGATAATTTGGTGGTGATTGATGACTCCATAGTCCGAGGAACGACCCTCAGACAAAGCATCATACGCATACTGGACAGGCTGAATCCCCGCAAGATTGTAGTGGTGAGCAGTGCCCCGCAGGTGCGCTTCCCGGATTGCTACGGTATCGACATGAGCCGTATGGGAGAATTTATCGCATTCAAGGCGGCTATAGCATTGCTGCGCGAGCGTGGCATGAAGGATGTGACAGACAGTGTCTATCGTAGGTGCAAGGCCCAGCAGGGGCTTCCTAAAGAACAGTGTGTGAACTATGTAAAGGAGATTTACGCTCCCTTCTCCGATGCCGAGATTTCGTCCATGATAGCCCGTATGCTGACTCCTGAAGGTACGAAGGCCGAGGTTGAAATTGTCTATCAGAGTCTGGAGAATTTGCACAAGGCCATACCCTCGCATCCCGGCGACTGGTATTTCAGCGGCGATTACCCCACACCCGGTGGCAACCGCCTTGTCTCTCACGCATTTATAAATTATTACGAAGGGAATGAACTCGCACGCTAAGAGTCCGCGTCCGATTGAATTGCTGTCCCCTGCGAAGAATCTGGAGACGGCCGTCTGCGCCATTACCCACGGAGCGGATGCGGTATATATCGGTCCGCAGGGTTTCGGGGCCCGTTCAGCGGCGGCCAACAGCACCGAAGATATACGCCGTCTGTGCGACTTCGCCCACCCATACCGCGCACGTGTATACTGCACTGTCAACACCCTTGTATTCGACTCTGAACTAAGGAGTGTGGAGAGGCTGATAACAGAATTGTACAATGCCGGTGTGGATGCGCTGATAGTGCAGGATATGGGTATTTTACGGCTTGATATTCCGCCCATTGCCCTTCATGCCAGCACTCAGTGTGACACCCGGACTCCCGAAAAAGCGCGTTTTTTGCAGGAAGCCGGTTTTTCTCAGATAGTGCTTGCACGCGAACTCACATTGGAGCGGATAAGGGAAGTGTGCGACAATGTTTCCGTACCGGTGGAGACTTTTGTACATGGGGCGCTATGCGTCAGTTATTCTGGCCGTTGCCATGCTTCATACGCCCTGTGCGGACGCAGTGCCAACCGTGGACGTTGCGCGCAGGTATGCCGTTTGCCATACGTGCTGACAGATGCTACAGGAAGCCGTTTGCATCGCGAGGCACACCTCCTTTCACTCAAAGACTTCAATGCCTCGGCTCTGCTGCCGGCTCTGCTTAAAGCGGGAGTCTCCTCCTTTAAGATAGAAGGTCGCCTGAAGGATGCCGGATATGTAAAAAATATAACTGCCTATTACAGACAGTTGATAGATAATGAGATAGCGGCGCATCCTGAGCTGTACAGCCGTGCTTCCGCAGGTAGTTCGGAGTTCAGGTTTGCTCCGGACCCGTTCAAGAGTTTTAACCGAGGGTTCACCCATTACTTCCTGGAGCATCGTAGACCGCAGCACATCGCCTCTTTGCTGACTCCCAAGTCTCTGGGAGAGCCGGTAACCGTCGGAACCGAGTTTCATGCGGGGGATGGTGTCGCCTTTTTCACTCCGGGTGGCGAGTATACCGGAGTCCGAGTCAATAAGGTAGTGAACGGACAGCCTGTATATGCCAGAAACGTGCGTTTGCCACGTGGCACAGAGTTGTTCCGCACCACTGACGCTGCCCATGAGGCGCTGTTGAAGCGTCCGGACTCGGCTGTCCGCAAAGTTGACGTGGATATTGAGTTACACGAGAACCGTGTCACTGTCAGCGATGACAGAGGTTGTCGGGCTACTCTGCCGGTTCCTCCTCACACCCACGATGCCCGGCGTCCGTTGGATGCCCGGCGTTTCTTTGATAAGTTAGGTGACACTATCTACAGACTGCGTGGTTTTAAGAGCTGGCTGAACGAGGATTCATTTATACAGGCCTCGGTGCTGACCCGTCTGCGTCGTGAACTCGTTTCTGCTTTAGACGCAAACGCCGCAGCGACATTCATGCGCCCGTCGAGGGCGACGGAAAACAGAGAGTTCCCATATCCTGACAGGAACCTTGTGTATGCTGACAATGTGGCGAACCTCAAGGCGGCGGAGTTTTACAAAGAGCATGGAGTGACATACATAGAACCGGCGTTGGAAAAGAACCCGGACTATAAGGCAATAGCATCCGGAAAGGTGGTGATGACCACCCGTCATTGCATATTGCGGGAATTGGGTATGTGTAAACGAAGTCTGAAAGCCACGGGCAAACCGGCTTTGAAAGAGCCACTGAGCATAGTCAACAAGGGAGGCGCCCGATTCACACTCGCCTTTGACTGCCGCAACTGCGAGATGCAAGTCCTGAAGCAATAGGCTCTCTTTCGGCAAGTCCTGTCTTAGGCCTTGGATTTGTCGGTCTTTTTTCTGCGGCGGTGGTGATGTCTGCGGCGTTGCGGCGATTGTGCCTGTGCCTTTTGAGTCTTTTCCGCCGTCTTGTTGGCTCTGCGCTTACGTTTCGCGCATGGCCTCACCTCTTCCGAGAGCGGGAGGATATCTTTTCTGCCGGTACCGGGAGTGTAATCGCTTACCAATCTTTCAAATTCCTGGCGGCTCCGCATGGGATTTGCAAATGCCAGCTGCATCATGTACTCCAGCGTGTCCTCCACCAATGGCCCGGGCTCTATTTTCAGCAATCGTTTTATGCGCCGTTCCGCAAAGGGCAGATGATATGTGTACATGGCTGTACCGTCTGCCTGCATTTCCGCGTCCCGTTTGCGTATAAACTCCACTTGACGCGGTCGGGTATATGGCTCTGGAAGTGATTTGTTGTATGCGTCTATCAGGGTTAGAAGCATGGATAGTTTTTCCGGATTGCCACTCAGATATTGTAGCCGGCGCAATTCCTGATCGGTCATGTTCTCCGACATTTTGCCCCAACCGGCAGTGCGCTCATGGTTCGCGCACAGGAACAGCACATCCTTGTATAGGGGCTGGTGATAGCGGAGGCGAGCCAGCAGCTGTAATACATAGTGACGGGATTTCAGCGCATGGTCTGCGGCGTCTTGTCCTTCTTTGAGAGAGCGGGGAAGAGCCACATCGCAGATGAGGGCGGCCCACCTCAGAGTAAGGTCAGGGGGCAGCAGGTCCAGTGTGCGCAGACTATGGTTCCAGGCGGTATCACGGTTGTCCGGCAGGTAGGATTGAGTGACAAGCGGGAGCAGTTCAGGAGCTATCAGCGTCATTGCTCCGCAGGCACGGAGCATATCTATGGCCGGTCCCGGTTTTTCGCTGAGCAGGATTTTCTCAAATTCACCCCTCAGTCTTTCCGGCTTGATTATGGACAGTCTGTCCGAATTGCGTCGCATGGCCTCAAAGACAGGAACGGGTAAATCCCATCCGAGCCTGGAGGCGAAACGTACGGTACGGAGTATGCGTATAGGGTCATCGTCGTAGGTAGAGTCCGGGTCAAGCGGCGTGGCTATCACCTTGTTCTTAATGTCAGACACACTGCGACCTGTTATGTCCAGAAGTTTCTCGGTTGTGAGATTGTAGTACAGGGCGTTGATAGTGAGGTCTCTGCGCATACAGTCCTCCTTGATGGAACCGAAAGCGGTCTCCGGGTTGCGCGAATTACGGTCAGTGTATTTCTCGGCGCGTGTCTGCACTATTTCCAGGTCATCGTGGGGGAAAGCCCTGAGACGCAGCATCGCCGTGCCGTAGCGCTTGAAGATGACCGGGTGCATGATGCTCAACTTGTTCTTGTAGAGCCATTCGGCAAAATCCACACCTCCGTTGGGAAGGTCCACTGCCAGGTCTATGTCCTTGATTTCCAAACCGAGTACCAGGTCGCGACAGCAGCCACCCACCGTGTAGACATGGCCCTCCCACTGCGTCCCGGCTATTTTGTCCCGCAGGTATCTGCAAATCCTTATGTACAGCTGTGTGGTCATATCTTCATAGTGTGTTTTGCCGCTGCGAAATTAACCAAAATAGCTGAAATCCCCAAAGAAATTTGGCCTATTCCGAAAAATGGCCTACCTTTGTCTCAAAGACTGAAACCAATGACGGCTGACACTAAAAAAACTATAAACCGCTCTAAAGTATGGCGATGGCTGCCCACTCTTTACTTTGCCGAGGCGGTTCCATACGCGGTAATAAATGTGCTTACGGTGCTGATGTACACCCGTATGGACATTGACCTGGAAATGATGACATTCTGGACCGGACTCCTATACCTGCCATGGGTAATCAAGCCCTTGTGGAGTCCGTTTGTGGATGTATTCTCTACCAAACGCCGCTGGGTGCTCCACATGCAGAACTTTATGGCTGTCTCTTTCTTGCTTGTGGCCCTGCTCATTTCATCCTCCATGTTCTTCGTTTCCACAATCATAATCTTCTTTGTGGCGGCATTTCTTTCGGCCACCCACGACATCGCGGCCGACGGCTACTATATGCTCGGACTGTCGGACCACGAACAGGCCGAATACGTAGGATGGCGAAGCATGTTTTATCGGTTGGGAAACATCTTTGTATCCGGTGCGCTGATATATATGGCCGGCTATCTTGAGGAATATTCGGCCGGAAGCGGAGGTCAAATCAGCATCGGCGACATCTCCTTTGCCTGGCAGACAGTGATGCTTGTCGTGGCCGTAATAATGGGCGGTCTGGCCATCTATCACCGCTTCCGTATGCCCAAGGCTTCCCTGGACCGCCCCAGAGGTGAACACAATGTGCGTCAGGTGCTTACTGACCTGGGACAGACTTTCGCCACCTTTTTTACGAAAAAGGGAGTGTGGTGCGCGTTGCTGTTTATGCTCCTGTACCGTCTGCCTGAGGCTTTGTGTATCAAGATAGTGTCTCCGTTCCTTGTGGGTGACAGAGCGGCCGGAGGCCTGGCCATGAGCACCAAGGACGTGGGTATCGCCAACGGCGTCACCGGTGTGGTGGCTTTGCTCCTGGGAGGCATACTCGGAGGTTACCTCATAGCCCGGGGAGGCCTGAAGAAATGGCTGTGGCCTATGGCTCTGAGTCTTACTCTGCCCTGCGCGCTCTACACGCTGTTGGCTGTTCTTATGCCGCAGACAGACACCCTCGGCCTGCTGTTCATAAATGCCTGTATCTTTGTGGAACAGTTCGGTTACGGCTTCGGATTCACCGCCTTCATGTTGTACCTTATATACTTCTCGGAAGGAAAATGGAAGACCTCTCACTACGCTTTCTGCACCGGATTCATGGCACTCGGAATGATGTTGCCCGGAATGTTCTCCGGCCTTCTGTTCAACTTGATTTCCGACATCAACCTCTTCGGCTTCGCCGGTCCGCAAGGATACATAAACTACTTCACACTGGTAGTTATATGCAGTGTCTTCACCTGTATAGCCTGCCTATTGGTGAAGATAGACCCGGGGTTCGGCAAGAAGACAGTCAAAAAGTGAGAATTAATTGCACCGTATTCAAAAAAAAATCGTAACTTTGCACTGCTATTGAAAACGACCCGGAAGTTTGCCGGAGTGGTCGAACGGGACGGTCTCGAAAACCGTTGTACCCTTTCGGGTACCCAGGGTTCGAATCCCTGAGCTTCCGCCAACAAAAGACACGCACCTCTTTCCCGGTGCGTGTCTTTCTATTACAACAGCTGAGTGGCCGCCCCTCTGGCCGTTTAAGGAACCAATTGAGATTATGCCGAAGTCCGCTGCATTAAACCTTATACAGAAGTCATTGCATCTATCAAATCCTGATATGTCGTAACTTTATGATAGCGTACTCCGGAATTTGACATTTCTTCAAAGAGTTTAGAGCAACATTCTATTTTCGCTTTCTCTACGCCGCGTAAATCCATGGAACGCAACGAGCCTTTTGTCTCGGCTATGAAAAATACATGCTTGATTCCGTCGCGTTGCATGGCTATCGCCCAGTCGGGAGCGTAATCCCCTACCGGTGTGGGAATATGGAACTTACGCGGCAGTTTGGCATATACCACGACTTCGTTGGCTTCGTCAAGGTCGTGGGCGAAGTCGCGCTCTCCCAGACTGTCAGAGATTACATAATCGGTTATGTGTTTCTTAGCCTGATAAGCCTGGTCGAAATCTGCACGCGAATTGCTGGTAAAGATGTCGGAATCATATTTGCCGGATGTCTGCTCATAGCGTATATGCTCCACTATCATGGTTGCCTTTTGTTCTCGTATGATTGTAATGACTTTGGCAATAAATTCCTCCGGATTTTTGCGGAATTTGGCAAATTGCCCGTGGTGTATGCCTTGCAGAATCTTGACAACTGTCCGGCGAGTCAGATTGGCACCTTTTGCGATAGACCCGACGAGGTCGTATTTCACCGACGAGGTACAGATGTCGGTCAGTTCCTGTGATTGTGAACGGGTGTCGCCGAACTCAGCGGCATTATCCTCGCTTTGCAAACCTTCTCTCTTGACATATCTAAGCACTTTTACAGTTAATTCGGCATTGATGTGGTTGACCGCTTTCTCAATCAGTTCGTCGCTGTCGTAATGTACTGTATATACGTATTTATGGTTTATAGCGTTCCATAATGCCTTAAACTCCGGCTTGCCGTAATTCTCATTAAGCCTGTCGTTATAGACTGCCGGTTTATCCTTTTTTACCATTTCTTTGAGGATAGACGGGTCGAAAATAGACTGTATCAGCTTCGTTACGCCTTCGGCTATAGTTTTGAGTTTCTGTCCGTAAGGCGCGACACTTCCGGCAGCGACATCGGCGTGATATTTCGGTGTTATGTAGCCATTGTCATCAATATAATCATTATCGTCAAGATAAACCATAATGCGCGATGCGTCGCGGTCGGTGGTGACATACAGCTCGTCGCCCACTTTGATTGTCTTGCCGGTAAAGTAAGCTGCCGTGGCCTTCCGGGCTCGTTCTCTGCTTGCCTCCAAAGTCTCTTTCTGCAGCGCTTCGACAAATGTGGAATAGCTTTCATTGGCTATTACCGTCAGTACATTTACTTCGTGTACGTCCTCGCCGAGTGTTTCGCGGTCCTGACGGACACCGTTTCGGTCAACGCAGATACGCAGACCACGACCTACTTCCTGACGTTTTGCGGTAGTGGAATCGCTATGGCGCAATGTGCATATCTGAAACACATTCGGATTGTCCCAGCCCTCGCGGAGCGCGGAGTGCGAGAAGATGAAACGGGTCGGTTCCTCAAAGCTCAGCAATCTCTCTTTATTTTTAAGAATAAGGTCATATGCCGATATGTCGTCCGATATGTCTGAGTTACGTTTTGTCGCGGAGTTGACCGTGTGACCTTTCTTGTCGATTGAGAAGTACCCCCGGTGTACTTGTTGAGGCATGAATTGTCGCAGATAGCGGTTATACTCTTCGTCCCGGATATGATATTCCTGTTCTACGGCACGGGCATATTCTTCTTCAAAGATTATTTGGAAATCACCTTTCACCTCGTTGCCTTGCTCGTCATATTGGCGATAGTGGCTTACTTCATCTATGAAGAAAAGAGACAGACATTTTATGCCTCGTCTGAAAAGTTCTCGTTCCTTGCGGAAGTGGGATGCGATGGTTTCGCGTATCTGTACGCGCTGCATAGTGCGTTCCGAATCATCGCCGATAACTTCCCCGCGCCAAATGGTCTTGCCGTTGATAAAAGTGACATAGCCTTTGGGCGATATTTCGCTGATAGTATAATCGGCATATTCCGCAAGCTCATGCGAGGCGGCAAATAGGCTGTTTTTCCTTACGGTGTCAAAAGTTATAATTCGGCGTTTCGGTGCCCCGGACACCGATTTCACTTCAATTTCAATACGGGCTTTTGGCGGATGTTTCGGCGACAGTACAATATTGTCAAGATACATGTAACCGCTCGTGCCTGATAGATTATTCACTTCAAACCCTTTCACCTGGATGCGCTTTACCAGTTTCTGCCGGAAGGCATCAAAGGCATCGAGGGCATATATGCAGTCGTGTTTTGTCCGGTGGGTGGCCGAGTAGTTTAGGGTGAAAAGCGGATTGAATTTTTTGAGTGCCGCTTGCGTGGCTGCGCCCTCCATCTTTTGCGGCTCGTCCATGATTATGATTGGACGGTTGGATGCTATGACATCAATTGGACGGCGCGAGCCAAATTCATCACGCTTTGAGTAGATGATTCGGCTCTCTTTGCTGCGGCCACCCTCTTTCATTGAGGCTGCGAAAGCCTGAGTATTGATAATCATTACCGATATGCCGCTGTCTTGCGAGTACTGGTCAAGCTGGTTGAGGTTAGAGCTGTTGTAGACGAACCAACCAACGGGCTTTCTTGCCGTACTGTTCCATAAAGTGGTCTTCAAGCATACGGAAAGACTTCGCCACGCCCTCGCGTATGGCGATACTCGGCACAACGATGATGAACTTCGACCACCCATAACGGCGGTTGAGTTCAAACATGGTCTTGATATATACGTAAGTCTTGCCTGTGCCGGTCTCCATCTCGATGTCAAGCGTCACGGCGCCTAAACCCTCGGCGAGTTTGCGCGACGGAACAATATCGTAAAGTGTTTGAACTGCGTTGATATTGTCAAGGAGTTGCTTTGACGAGACCTCGATATCGGCGTTGCGCCATCCTATTTCTTCATCTTCAGGTATAAAGCGTCCATCGTGCTTTCCTACATCATGACGATACTGCACCGCCTTGTCGCGGCTCGGCTGTCCGGTAAATACCGCCACGGTGTTTGTGACCGCGTCTGTCTGATATTGCTGTATTTTAAATTTGAACTTCATTGTTGTATTCCTATTTGTATATGAGACCTTGTCGAATTGTGCATGCACGTGTGCAAAATCTCACTATCGGGGTTCTGCAATTATTTTTAAATTTTTTCAGACATTAGGTTGGAGTGTGACATCTGTGTTAAATCGAAGTTGAAGCAAAAACTCTCCAACTTCCATTGGATTCACTTCTTTGAATATAGCCTTTCATCAAGAGCTGTCGTAATTGTTTATTGACGGCCGCAATCGAAATTCCGGTGTGAGATGCGAGGCCTTCAATGGTTATATCGGGATTGTATTGCATAGCTTGCAGCAATTTGGGAGTTGTGGCCGCACGAAATATAATCTTTTGTCCATCATACCACCAAACATTGGGCGAAGTCTCGCTTACAAATTCTATATCATATTTCAATTCATCCTCAACGATTTTTTTGAAATACTTCATGAAATGACGTATTTGTTTTAATCCTGCATTCGCGCCATCAGATGGAGACGGTCCAATTTCGACATCGCTTTGATGCAGAGCCTCGAGATATTGTAGTTTATTACGACTTCTGACCACTACCATAGGCCAGTCATGTCGGGCAAGAATATAGTTCACCAACAGACGGGCAATTCGTCCGTTACCGTCTTCGAAAGGATGGATGCGGATATAGCGGTAATGGAACAATGCCGCCAACTCTAAGGGCGAATATTGACCGGATTTTTCAGCTTCATTATACCAGTCCACCAGTGTAGTCATCAATGCCGGTGTTTCTTCAGGCGAAGCGTACTCGAAGCGGTCTCCGTATCGTGTGATTACACTGTTGGGGCGCGTTTTGTACTGTCCTGCGTGAACTGTGTAACTCGTAGTGATTTCCCCGGGTAACTGACGATATACGGTATAGTCCTCACGCAACAATGTCTTGTGGAGCTGTCTTATGAAATTTTGAGTCAGAGGATGGTCTTTTAAGTGAGCCTCTTCGGTCATTATTTTCACTCCCACCTGACTTGCCTTCATATCAACAAAGTCCTTCAAGTCTCCTTCCCCGACCACTTTCCCAAAGAGAAGCAGCAATTCAGTCTGACCGTAGGTCAGCGTATTGCCTTCAATATGATTGCTATTGAAATTATAGTCAACGGAGAAGCGCTGACTCAATAAATATTGTTTCCTTGCGCTTAACGGTTGAAGTGAGAGCCATAGAAGTTGTCTAAACTAATTTGATTTGTGAAATTTTTTAAGGAAAATAACGATAA
>URIC01000014.1 GCA_900547755.1 uncultured Bacteroidales bacterium | reverse complement strand
TTTATCGTTATTTTCCTTAAAAAATTTCACAAATCAAATTAGTTTAGACAACTTCTTTATTAAAATTAAGGAATCATGTCTGAGCAGGAAAAAATAAATATCAGGACAAAAATCAATGAGGGCCTTAAAAAATCGTACAAAGCATTGCTTAGACGCAAGGCGGCTCTCGGACAGGATATGGTAATAGCGGATGCGACCGGTCAACCGCTTGTTGTGTCTGCGGCCGACTTACTCGCAAAAAGAGAAGCGAAAAAATAAGAGAGATTAAGTTGAAATAGTGAATCTCTCGTATAAATCTCAGTGAGATTAGACCGTATTTTTTGCGTTCAATACATTGTAAGACGAATCTGAATTGATATGAAAGTGTTGACTGATAATGGCAGCGATGATGTGAATGGCTGCCCTATGCCGTATGCGGAAGACGCGGAGTTTTGTCGCGAGTGGATGAAGATGCTGCGCGGCGAGGTGTATGAGGCGGCACACCCCTGTTTCCACAAGTTGCTTGCACGCACCCGCTCTCTGATGCGCGAGTTTAACGATGCCCGGCCTGATGATATGGAGACCCAGCGGCGTCTGTTGCGCGAGATTTTCGGGTCTGTGGGTGACAATCTGCATGTGAATCAACCCCTCCGTGTGGATTATGGCTGCAATATCCGATTGGGACACGATGTATTCGTGAATTTCAACCTCACTGTGTTGGACGAGGGGCCGGTGACCATAGGCAACCATGTCTTCATCGGACCGAATGTGAGCATCTATACGGCCTGCCACCCGGTTGACCCCGAGGAGCGGCGTGACGGACGGGAATGGGCCGAGCCGGTGACAATCGGCAACGATGTCTGGATAGGCGGCGGCGCCACCATTCTGCCGGGAGTGACAATAGGTGACGGCTCGGTGGTTGCGGCGGCATCGGTGGTGAGCCGGGACGTACCGCCCCGCACTGTAGTGGCAGGCTCCCCGGCGCGCCCTATCCGCAAAGTATAGCAGCTACATATATAAATATAAATATAAATGGTACTGAGCTTGCAAATTGGCTCAGTACCGTTTTAGTCGTTTCGAGTTATCGTTTATTTCTGAACGGGAGTCGCAGCTGCGGCGGGAGCGTCCTCTACAACCTCTTCAGACACGCTTTCTTCGGCGACGGTCCCGTCAGCGGGAGCGGCAACCTGGGATGCTTTGTTTATAGCCATCTGCAGAGCGTTTGCTGCGGCCATGAACTCCGGGTCAGCGCCGAGAGTCTGCTGTTCCTCCGGGGAAACATTCAGGGCCTGTATCTTTTGGGATGCCTCCTGCATAATCTTATCCAGCTCAGCGGGATTGGCTTCGATGGCGGCCTGCGCTTCATTCATTATCGCGATACACTGGGCCTTGTTGTCGGTCGCGGCGGGAGCCTCGGTCTTGGCGGCTATGCTTTCGGAGTCGCTGTTTTTGTCGGATTTAGAGCAAGAGATAGAGAAGATAGCCAGAGCGGCAATCATCGAGAGTGCTAATTTTTTCATGATAGCAAGTGTCGGCCTGTCGGATTCGTTACAGGTCATAAGATTGTTAAGTATGTTTTTCGGGAGGTGCGAATCCGTCCGGAGCGCTACCTGCAAAAGCAAGCGGCTCACAATATGCCTTCCCGTTATTGCCCCGCAAATTTAGCTATAATAATCGTTTCCGACAAATTTACCGCCTTCATATAACTGATATTTCCAAATTATCAGCAAATGTAAACTCGCCACCATATTGATTTTTGTACAGGAATCCCGATTTGTGGAGAATAATTGATGTAACTTTGCGGTGTAATTAAATATCAACGCTTATGAACGTACCTAAAGAATTTACAGACCTTATCTATTCGACTGAGAATCATCAGAATTACATCGGTATGGGTAATCCCAATGCCCGTATTCTCATAATCGGCAGGGAACCGGCTCACGATTTGAATACGGAATCGGGTAAAGAGAATTTTCATCAGGATGAGGAACTGAATCGTGTAAACTGGAGAAATTTAATTGAAGGCAAACCTGTCGAAGGACGTTGTAATCCTCGCCGGCCTTTTCCAAACCAAAAATGCTTGTCGGCCCGAATTTGTAAGGGCGGGATATATAACGATGGTACAGCCGCCACTTGGGTATGGTATCAAAAATTGGTTGACCTGATTTTAGGCCGTGTTTACGACCGTCCATATTCGTTACGTCCTCTTGATTTCCACGACTTTTGCTTCCATACGGATATAAGTTCAGCTGCTTTTAAGAATTTAGCCGCAACTGACAGAGCCGCCAAGGATGCGTCGGTTAAAGAAAGAAGCCGTGAATTGTTCTCACAGCCATTTTTCAGGAAATTCCCTATCGTAATTTTAGCAATTGGAACTGATGTAGGTAAATACGTTCCGCTCGAATGGTGTGAACAGGTTCTTGGCTTTCCTGCAAGTCAGGTTGTCAAGGAGTTTGACGAAGATGCCGGGGAACGAATGATTTGGGCCAACCATGACAACGGTATGCGTATTCTCGTTCACACACATTGCCTCTCGCAACCGTCATGGGATTATCTTGAAAGAATTCGAGACATCGTCTGGGCCGACGGAAAAGTTGATTATTGCTGGCCTGTATCTTATTGAGGATAAGGTGATTTATCGGAAACGACAGGTCAGTGAGTCGAGAGCGATAGAAAAAGGTCTGAGGATTCTCGCAACGAGAATCCTCAGACCGGTACCCTGAGCCGGGGTCGAACCGGCACGGATTGCTCCACTGGTGTTTGAGACCAGCGCGTCTACCGATTCCGCCATCAGGGCTTGTAGGTGCAAAGTTAGCTTTTTTTTTTGATTTGACAAAATCGGGTTTTGCTTTTGGCCCTTTTTTCGTTTCTGTTCCGGTCTTTGGGACTGTCGGTGTCAGGGCAGGCGGTGTAGGCGTAGGGTGGCGTGTAGGGTGGGGAATGTCAGTTGCAGCAGGTCGGGGGCTGTGAATTGCAGGGTGGCTGACGGGTCGAGGTCTTGTCCTTCGGCATCGGTCCATCGGGCTCGGTACAGGCCGGGCAGACGGGTTGGCGTGATGTGTCCTTTGAGGTCTCCGGGTTGCCAGGCTCCGGGGTTGCGTATGGCTCCTTGCAGGTAGTGTATGTCGTAGCCTCCGTCTGTGGCTGGCAGCAGGGCGAGGAGGTAGTCTCCGCCGGGACGCAGTATGGCGTCGTCTATGGAGTAGTCCAGGGTCACCCAGTAGCCGGCGTATGGGTCTTTGGCTGTGCCGAGGATTTGTTCGATTTGCCGGGGTGTGAGGCGTGTGTCGGTTGGCGTGGTGTCGGGTGTGCTGACTATGGCGCGTTTTACGTCTGTGGGTTTTCCGTCGGCACTGAAACCGATTGCGTTTATGGCTGCGTACGGTATGGGCAGGGAGTCGGTGGTCCAGAGCGGTCGTGGTGCTGTCCGGCCTCCGAAGAGCGTGGCGTTGCTATGTGCGTTGTCGGCGGATGGTGCTATGCTCAGGGTGAAGACAGCATCCTTGCCTGTGCGGTAAAGGTCGGGGGTGGCGGCGAGAATTGTCTCGGCGGTTGTTCGCGGGGTAGTCAGGGTAAGGAGCAGGCGGTCTTGCTCGTATATATAGTCTGTGGCAGGGATTTCGCTTAGCGAGAGGAGCAGCGTGTCGGTGTCTGCCGTCAGAACGAATCCTGCGGATGCGTCGGTTGACGGCGTCGGGCTGAACAGGGCTGTGAGCTGTATTTCTCCTTGGGCGGATTTGCTTATGGGTATAAGGCGTGGATGTCCGGGGCGTAGCGTGAGCCGGGTGGTGTCGGCGAGCGGGGAGAAGGTGTGGGTGCCGCCCATATAACGGTATTCGGCATGTATGGGTATGGCCCATAGAAGCGTGAGCGACAGGAGGAGTGAGCGGGTCGTGCTGGTCATCTGGAGAACATGGCCGTCAGGGCGGTGATTATGCCTACGGCGCTGAATATGAAAATGATGGTGCCTGTGATGCGGTTTATGAGCCACATTGAGCGCAAGTTGAAGTGTGCGCGTATCTTGTTGACTATCCATGTTATGGACCACCACCAGAAGAGGGCTCCTGCGATTATGAATATGAATCCCGCGATGTGGTGGTAGTACATTATGTCTTTGCCCAGAAAATTGAAGCGGGCGAAAAGGCCTATTATGAGGAAGATGATGAGCGGGTTGGAGACGGTGAATGCAAAGCCGGTGAGAATGTCTTTCTTGGGCGAGGATTGTTCCTGGGGGGTGCAGTGTAGGTTTGTGGCCGGATTTTTGCGGAATATGTATACGCCGAATGCCACGAGTACCAACGAGCCTATCAGCTGCAGGATGTTCTGGTTGCGGGTGAGAAATTCTTCGATAAAGGAGAGTCCGAAGGCGGTGATTATGCAATACATGAGGTCGGAGATTGAAGCTCCGATGCCTGTGAACAGTCCCGCGCTGCGCCCTTTGTCAAGAGTACGCTGGATACACAATACGCCCACCGGGCCCATCGGAGCCGAGATGACTATGCCTATGACGAAGGCTTTGAGTATTGTGTATATAAGGTTCTCCATAATCGAGAAATAGGGGGAGGGTGCGATGTCTCTCCCGGGAGTATGGTCAGCGGGCTATGACGTAGCCGCCGCCGGAGGGATATGCGTTGTAACGCTGCAGGGCGTATTTCACGCTGCCGGTCAGCGCCGGGCCGGCTGTGGGTGAGCCTCCGCCCAGGGTGACGTCGTAGTGCGAGCCACATTCGGGGCATACGGCGTCAAGTGTTTCCGGGTCTACATACACACGTATGTACTCCTTACATTCTACGGGGCATGCCAAATCGTATGCCAAAGGAATAACGTCCCCGGCGTCGAATGGGTTCATGCCCATAATCAGGAGGATGCCTCCGAAGCCGGTGTAGGTGGATTCCAGGAAAGGGAAATTCGAGGGAGTGTGTGTCTGACGTATGAAGTTTCGGCTCTCGCCGTATGCGGCTACCCCGTATGTGTTCCAGAGGCCCGGGTTATTGAGCATGATTTGCACCGGGTAGGCCGGGATTCGGTCGTTGTCGGTGGAGTCACAGCCGCTCAGGTGGGTCAGCAGCGCGAGCGCTGCCAGGGGGACCGTTATGTGTCGCAGGGGTATGTGCATACGGCGAGAGATGTGTCAGAAAGGTATGGAAGCCATCATTTCGGCGAATTGGTCCACTACCTTCTGCAGGGGACCTTTCACCATTGGCCGCATCATGGCCGGGAGGTCGGCGGTGATTGCCGCCACAGCGCCTGTGGAATCTGGGCTGAGCGGGGTGAATCGCAGTTCGAGCTGCATCTGCAGGGGCAGGCCTTCCGGACGAAGGGCCACAAGCTCGGGTTCGCGACGCTCGCACACACGCATGGTTATTGCCCCTGTGGGACCTCCGGACAGGGTTATGGAGTCCGGAGTGACTTCCATTTGCTTGAGCTGTTCCAGCTTGTCGGCGGGAATACGGTCAGCGGGAGCGTTGTCTATCAATGTCTTGAGATTCTCCAGGTTTGAGAATCGGCCGTAGACTTTTTCTATGGGAGCGGCCAGAGAGACCTGTTCGCTTTTAAATTCTGTCATTTTCAAGCCTCGATGTTAATGTTGCCGGGTGTCCAGTTGGCCGGGTCCTTGCGCCACTCCTTGAGGGTAAGCACATCTTCGGGACGGATATAGTTTGTCTCCAGTGCCACATCAAGCATGGCCGAGTAGTTGGAGAGTGTGATGAGCTGTACGTTTGCGTCGCGGAATCTCTTGACGGAGAGGGGGAACTCGTATGAGAAAAGGGCGCACATACCCACTACCTCGCAGCCGGCGTTGCGTATGGCCTCGACGGCTTTGAGGGATGAGCCGCCGGTGGAGATAAGGTCTTCGATGACCACTACTTTCTTGCCGGGGGGGAGATTGCCCTCAATCAGGTTTTCCAGTCCGTGGTCTTTGGGCGACGAGCGTACATAGACATAGGGGAGGTTGAGTGTATCGGCCACAAGGGCTCCTATGGCAATGGCACCGGTGGCTACGCCTGCAATATACTGGGTGTCGGGGAAGTTCTCAAGTATGATGCGGCAAATCTCAACCTTTATGAAGGAGCGGATGTCCGGGTATGAGAGGGTTTTGCGGTTGTCTGTATATATCGGAGAGTTCCAGCCGGAAGCCCAGGTGAACGGGTTGGAGGGCTGAAGATTTATTGCGCTGATCTGGAGGAGTTTTTCAGCCAAAAGGCGGTCAGTCTGTTTCATAATTGTAAAAATGGATTAGACGTATAAGTGTCGCTCTATGCGAGACTGCAAATTTAACAAAAATCCGGGACATGGGCAAACACTCTCCCCATGCCGCAAGGGGGAGGAAAGTGTCTGGCGGCGATGGCCCGGAGCGGGAGGGTCAGGGATTGTATAGGTCTTTGTTGTAGAAGTCGAGAATGGAGTAAGTGGCTTCTTTGACCTGAACGGCACGGGAGGCCGGGTTGATGCCGATAGCCTCGTTATAGTCGTTTATGGCTTCGGCGCGTTTTCCGAGCTTCCAATAAAGGAGTCCGCGTTCCACGTAAGCCTCGTCCATGTCCGGATTCGCGGCAATCAGGGCCGAATACTCGTCTATGGAGCGCTGTACGTCGAAGTTCGGGTCGTTGTATTCTTGCTTGATTTCTTCTATCGTCTTCATCGGGGTTCAGAGTTTAAAGCGGACGCTCAGGCAGTCCAGCGCGAAGTATGAGGGGGTGTTGAGACCCCACTGTCCGGAGTCGGAGCCGTCCATGGTGAAGTAAAGTTCCTTGATGTCGCCCAGGCCCGAGAGGTCCATGAGGGTCCAGGAAGTCAGGTATTCGCCATCCTGTGCCAGGTAGATGGAGGCAGTGGCCTCGGAGTCGTCGGCGTGTACGCCATGGGCTGTGAGACGCAGGTATCCGTCGGCGGGTAGGGGGGCGCTGAAGTTATTGCCGCTGACCATTGTGTAGTAGGTGTAGGCGGTGTTCTGCACGTAGACGCTGAGGGGACGGAACATACGGGGACTCTCGGCGGGGTTCTGCTGATAGATTATGCGGCATGAGCGTTCCTCGGCAGGCGTGGACTCGTTCTCCTGGGTGTTCCAGAAAGCCACGATATAGGGGGTGCCTACGCCGCTCATACCGCCGCCGGTGAGAATCTGGAACTGGTGGTCAAGCCAGTTTTCCTGGATTTCGGTAGTGCTGACACGTGCGGGTGTGAAACCGTTCCATACCAAGCCCCATGCACTGATTTCTCCTTCGTGGCTGAAGACCATGTCTTGGATGGAGAACGTGTTGTTTGTGGCCAATCCTTCCCAGACGCCTTCGGAGTCATAGACGAGTGCAGCCTGATTGGGACGCAGGGTCACGTCTACAGGGTCATCGTCGTCCGAGCAGGAGGTGAAGGTAAGGGGGAGGGCAAGGAGGAGATAGATAAGATGTTTTTTCATTTTATTCAGATGTTTGGAAGTTAATGATTATGGGTTATGAGAGCTCTATGTGTCTTGAGTCTATGTCATATCCGGTGAAGAGGGATGCGAGTTCGTTGAACTTGGCGGTGTTTTCGGTTGTCAGGAAGCGGCATCCGCCCCCTTTGGAGATGCGTGCGTACATGTCCGGGTGCCGTTTCATGTAGTCCGCCAGGCTTTTGCCGGTAAGTTCGCCCTGACTCAGCAGGGAGACGCCTTCGGGCAGGTATCGTCTGATTTTGCCTGTGAGCAGGGGGTAGTGCGTGCAGCCGAGTACGACAGTGTCTATCAGAGGGTCGGCGCGGAACAGAGAGTCAAGATATTTGCGCACGAAGTAGTCTGCGCCGTCGGAGTCGCTCTCTCGGTTTTCCACAAGAGGGACCCACATCGGGGCGGCCATCTCGGTGACCTGAAGCTGCGGGGCTATCTTGGCTATCTCCATGCGGTAGCTGTGGGAGGCTATAGTGCCCGGAGTGGCGAGAATACCTATGTGTCCGGACCGGCTCACGCCGGGCAGCGCCTCTACGGTAGGACGGATTACTCCGAGTACTCTGTGTCCGGGCCGGGGACACCGGGGCAGGTAATTCTGCTGAATGGAGCGCAACGCCTTGGCTGAAGCGGTGTTGCAGGCCAGGACAATTATCGGCGCGCCTTGGGAAAAGAGATATTTCACAGCCTGGAGAGTGTACTCGTACACCAGGTCGAAGGAGCGGGTGCCGTAGGGGGCACGCGCGTTGTCGCCCAGATAGAGGTAATCACACTCCGGGAGGGCCTGACGCAATCCCTTGAGGATAGTCAGACCTCCGTATCCGGAGTCGAAAACTCCAATCGGCCGGCAGGCGTTGTCGTTGATATTACCCGGCATTTTTTACGGCTTCCTGTGTTTGTTTGCGGTCAAAATGAGAAAAGGGGTGTCAAAAATCGCGTGACTTTTGACACACCCTCTGTCTGTGGGGTTCACCCGATTTATTTGACGAGACGAGCTTTTACCTGTTCGGTTATGTCTTCGGCGGGCGCACCGAAATAGAGAAGCGCGCCGGTCTCCTGGATGAGGGTATAGTTGCCCTCTTTGCCTACGCTCTGAATGGCCTGCTGCACGTTGTTGAGCACGGGACCGAGGATTTCCTGCTGCTGTTTCTGGAGGTCCTGCTGGGCCATCTGCTCAAACTCGCTGAGCTTCTGGGAGAACTCGTCCAGCTCTTTGGCACGGCGCTCTTTAACGGCATCGGGAGTGGAAGCGTCCTGTGCCAGGGTCTGGAACTCCTCCAGCTTCTTTTGTGCTTCGGCGCGGAGGTTGGCGTGTTCGGTGTCATATTTTTTGGCTACGCCTTCGATTTTTGTCATCGCCTCTTTGTAGGCGGGGAGGTCCGTCATGAGTTTCTGAGTGTCGACTACACCAATCTTGATAGACTGTGCGGAGGCCAGCATGGGGAAAAGGACCAAAGCGGCCAAAAGGATTTTCTTAAGCATATTATTAAGTTTTTGTTAATTTCAAGGTATATGTGCCGGACAGACCGGAACGGTCGTCCAAACGGGCGCAAAATTACTAATTTTATTTGGAATAGCCCAATTTGGTGAGTACTTCGTTGCTTACGTCGATACGCGGAGAGGCGAATACGATGCTCTGGGAGGAAGCGCGGTCGAATATAGCCTGGTATCCTTTCTCTTCGGCCACTTTCTTGACCGCGTTGTACACCTCTTCCTGAATGGGTTTCATCAGGCTCTGGCGTTTTTTGTAGAGCTCGCCTTCGGGACCGAAGTACTTATACTTGAGGTCGGCGGCTTCTTTCTCTTTGGCCACGAGTTCTTCTTCGCGTTTCTTGCGCTGCTCCTCGGTCAGGAACACACGCTCGCTCTGATAGTTCTTATACATGGTTTCGGACTCTTTGCTGAGTTCCGTAACCTCTTTTTCCCAACGCAGGCTTACCTGGTTGAGCTGTTCGTTGGCCATCTCGTAGGCGGGAACGTTGCGGAGAATGTACTCCATGTCTACGAGGGCGAATTTCTGGGCGTTGGCGCCAAGCGCGCAGGCCACGCATACCAGCAGTGTGAATATCAGTTTTTTCATCTTCTTATGTTTTTTCAGTTTTTGGATGCCGTATAAGTCATATGGTTTAACAAAGAACGCGGGAAATTGGTTTACCCGGTCTTGTCTCAGAACTCCTGGCCGAGGATGAAGTGGAAGTGTGAGCCGCCTTTGGTGCCGTTCACGTAGTCGAAACCGTATGCCCAGTCTATACCCATGAATCCAATCATGGGCAGGTATATGCGCAGACCTGCTCCGGCCGAGCGTTTCAGATTGAAAGGCGCGAAGTCCTTCACCTGTGTCCAGGCGTTGCCGGCCTCGGCGAAGGCTATGGCGTAGATGGTGGTGGAGGGCTGAAGCATGAGGGGGAAATGCAGCTCGAAGGTGAAACGTCCGTAGGCGTAACCCTCCTTGCCCCAGGGTGTGAACTGTCCGTTCTCGTAGCCGCGCATACCTACTGTCTCGGTGGCATAGGTGTAACCGCCGGTCATGCCGTCGCCGCCCACATAGTATGTCTCGAAGGGCGTTTTGAGGTATTTGTTATAGCTGCCGAGCAAACCTATGTCCGCACGGCTCATGAGTACCAGGGTGTAGCTGCCGTCCGGGTCGGTGAGCGGGGTATATGTCTTGGCCTTGAAGCGTAGTTTCCAGTATTCAATCCAGCGGTACATCTCCTTCTTGGCGGTTGCCGAGTTATCCTTTGTGGCCTGTTCGTAGAGATGCTTCCAGTCTTTGTTGATAAGGGCGCTCCAGGGGGGAGTGAGCTGGAGGCCGAGAGAGAAGGTCGAGCCACGGCGTGTGTAGATGGGGTTGTCTATGGACGAGCGCGAGAGGTCAAGGCTCAGGGTAATGGAGTTGGACGTACCGTTGTTCATGTAGTAGAGGTATTCCCAGTTCTTGAGGTAGTACCACTGGTATTGGAGTGTGGCGTTGAACTGGAAGTAGTCGTCGGGCCAGCTGAGTCGCTTGCCGGTGCCCACGGCGATAGCGGCCATCTGCAGCACCTTGTTGGGGTCGTAGGCGTTCTGGTAGGAATAGCCGTAATAGTTGGAGTTATATCCGTAGTTGTAGCCGTATATGTCTCCCATGTAGGCGGAACTCCAGTTGTCGTTGAAGTAGGAGGAGTTCACGCCGGTCTGGCGGGAATAGTAAGCGCTGATTTGCAGTGAGTTGGGGCGTTTGCCGCCAAACCAGGGGTCAAGGAATGAGATTGAGTAGCTCTGATAATACTTGGCGTTGGTCTGCGCCGAGATGGTGAATGTCTGTCCCTCTCCCTGCGGTATTATGCCTCGGTAAGAGGAGGGGTGGAACAGGTTTTTCATCGAGAAGTTGGTGAACTTGAGCGCCAGCTTACCGGTGATACCGGTCTGTCCCCAACCGGCTGAGAACTCTATCTGGTCGTTGGCCTTGGACTCCAGGTTGAAGACGATATCCACGGTGCCGTCGTTCTCGTTGGGCTGCGGCACGGGGTTTATGGTCTCGGGGTTGAAGTGTCCGCTCTGTGCAATCTCGCGGGCGGAGCGTATCAGGTCGCTCTTGTTGAAGAGTTCGCCGGGACGCACGCGCAGCTCGCGGCGAATCACACGCTCGTAGAGGCGGTCGTTACCGTTGATTACCACATTGTTGATGCGGGCCTGCGGACCTTCCAGAACACGCATCTGCAGGGCTATGGAGTCCCCCTGCACATTCTCCTCGATGGGGATGAGGTTGAAGAAAAGGTAACCGTTGTCCATGTACAGGTTGGCGACGGCGTCCTCGTCCTCCAGTGTGCGCTTGGCCAGCAGCTTCTGGTTATAGACATCGCCGGGATACATGCCGAGCAGTTCCTGTAGCACTTCGGTGGGATAGACAGTGTTGCCCACCCATGAGATGTCCGAGATGTAGTATTTCTTACCCTCGTCTACCTTGATGAAGACATCCACGCGGTTGTCGGAATAGTTGACCACGGAGTCCGAGACTATACGGGCGTCACGATAACCCAGTTCGTTGTATTTCTGCACTATGCGGTTCAGGTCGTCCTGGAAGTCCTGCTCCACGAATTTTTTCTGCTTGAAGAGGTTGAGTATGTTGCCGTTCTCGTTGGTCTTCTTCATGGCGCGCTTCACCTTGGAGGCCGAAAGGACATCGTTGCCGCTGATATAGATTTTGTGGACCTTGACCTTGTTGGAGCGCTGTACGTCGAACTGGAGAATCACCTGGTCCTCCTTGCTGAGGTCGTTGTGCTGTGTGACGTTGACCTTGGCGTTCTTGAAACCCTTGGCGGAGTAATAGTCCTCCACAATCTGTTTTGCGCGGGCTACGATGTTGGGGGTCAGCTGCTGTCCGGCCACCATGCCGAGGCGTTCTTTGATGTCTTTCACTTCTCCGCTTTTGGCACCGGTGAATGTCATTTCGCTCATTCTGGGAAGCTGTTGCAGGCAGATTTCGAGCCATACTTTGTCGCCGACAATCTTCTCCGCCTTGATTTGCACACGGGAATATATGCCTTGGCGGTAGAAGCGTTTCACGGCGCGTGTTATGGCGTCGCCGGGAACTTCCACGCGGTCGCCTGTCTGAAGGCCGCAGCTGCTGATGATGGAATAATCGTCGGCGTTGGGGAGACCGGAGACCCGTATGCCCGCTATCTCGTAGGTCTTTGGCATCGTGGTGTAAATCACATTCGGGTTATAGATGGTATCCTGCCGGGCAGGAAGTATGTCCAGCGCCATTGCCGGGAGCGGGAGCAGCATCAGGAGAGTGAAAAGGTATTTCAGCAAATGCTTCATCAGGAATGAGTTTTCGTTTTAGTGTGCGAGAGAGATTTCAGGTGTTTATATGCCGGGGGAGAGTGGAGCGCGTCTCAGGGGGTTTGCTCGGCCTTTATCTGGTCCGAGGTCTTGCCGTAGCGCCGCTCTCTGTCTTGATAGTCGAGCAGAGCGTCCAGAAATTCCTCTTTTCCGAAGTCCGGCCATAGAATGGGGGTGAAATACAGCTCGGAGTAGGCCACCTGCCAGAGCAGGAAGTTGGAGATACGCTGTTCCCCGCCTGTACGAATCAGCAGGTCCGGGTCGGGTATGCCGGAGGTGTACAGGCATGAGCTTACGGCCTCGGCGTCGATGTCGGCGGGGTCGATAGCCCCCTCCTTAGCCTTTTGGGCGAGCAGGCGTGCGGCGCGTGCTATTTCGCTGTGGCCGGAATAGCTCAGGGAAAGGGTCATGGTCAGGCCGGTGCAATGAGCCGTGGCCTCGAGGCTGCGTTTCAGGTTGGCGCGGGGCTCGGGGGGCATACGGTCTATATCGCCTATCAGGTTGAGGTGGACGTTGTTGCGCACCATGTCGGGGGTCTCGTTGGCTATGGCCGTGCCTATCAGGTGCATGAGGGTGTCTACCTCGGTCTGCGGACGGTTCCAGTTCTCGGTGGAGAAAGCGTATAGGGTCAGATACTTTATGCCGTAGTCCGAGGCGAACTCGGTAGCTCGTCGCACGGATTTCACCCCTTCGAAGTGTCCGAAGGAGCGGTCCAGACCCTGTGCGCGGGCCCATCGTCCGTTGCCATCCATGATTATGGCTACGTGGCGTGGCACCCTCCGTGGGTCGAGAAGTGATATCTTATAGTCGAAACCGTCCATTTGTTCTGTATTGCGTCCTGGGTGCGGGGCTTATGCGGACAAAGATGCTACTCCTTGTAGTTGCAGGCCCTGCAACGCTCTGAAAATTCGTAACTTATAGTAAACGTCATGGTCGAAATCCAGTCGGTATTCTTCATGAACGCATGTTTTATGCCGTAGGGGTCGGCGCCTATTTCGCCGTCCACTTTGTCGGAGAAGGTCTTCTTCATCAGGAACTCGAAGCCGAGGTTCACTCGTCGGGAGAGCTTGTATTTTACACCCAGGCCCATGGGTATGGCCATTGTGAAGTTGGCTTTGTCGTCGGTGGTCCACAGGAGCATGCTCAGGCCGGCTGTGATGTAGGGAGAGCAGCGCTTGAGGTTGCGGTAGCGTTCCCCCATGCCGTAGTTGAAGAAGTTGAACTCGAAAAGTTCTCCCACCTCGTAGAAGGTGGTGTTGAACTTGAAGGTCATATTGTCGGGAAAGACATTGGTCATGTCGGCGCTGTTGCCCGAGACTGAGCCTACGTACAGGTTGGTCTTGAAGGCGAAGCGCGGGTTGACCATATAGCGCAGCAGGGCCTGTACGTCCCAGCCGGGATGCTTGAGCAGGTTGGCGGTGTTGGCATCGCCCAGATAGCCGGTCATGCCTACGCCGCCGCCTATGTCGAAGCGGTAGTCTTCCTGAGCCATGGAGCGTGTCGGCAGCAGGGCCGCCAGAGTCAGCAGGAGGGCTGTGATATGTCGTGTTTGTCTTGTCAATTCGTTAGCCGGTCAGATTATGGGTACAAAGGTGAGGCGGTTGATTACGCCGCGCCATACGGAGTTGTGCAGGGTGCCTTGTGCGTCAAGGCCGCCGTACAGATATATGTAGGGGCAGTCCCAGCTTATGACGCCGTTGTCTACCGAGGCGTCCACGCGGTACCAGCCGGGTAGGCTGCGTGCCGGGAGCCGTTTCCAGGCCGGAGCGTCTGCGGGGAGTACGCTCTGCATCGGCTTGGTGGCAATGGTGTTGTCGGCCTGCCAGAAAGCGGGGATGTGGGAGGGAAGCTGGAGCAACGTCGGCGCCTTGGTCCAGTTTATGCCGTTGTCGTAGGAGATGTAAGTGTCTGTGTTGAGGGTGCCGTCCTCCTTCATGCCTCCGAACAGGAAGATAGTGCTGTAGTCTACGAATGTCCAGGAACTGCCGAGACGGCGGAAGGTGTGATAGGGTACGAGTACGGAACCTCGCAGGGAGGGTAGCGCGGAATTGTTCAGACAGGCCCAGTCGGTGCCGTCATAGGCCCATACGGCACCGCTCACTTCGCCCTGCGAAGTCACTCCGCCGGTGATTACGGCCACGGCGTCCGACATCCATCGGGACTTGTATGTATAGATGTTGGAGAAGTCTTCGAGAGGGAATCCGTCGGGCAGCGGTGTGGACTGGTCCTTGCCGTAAGTGGCTATGACCCATGAGTCTCCGGTCTGCCTTATGCCGAGCAGGGAATTTCCGTATGCGCCCAGGAGGGTGTGCCATGCCTGCTGTGTGGACTGCCAGTCAAGGCCGTCGGCGGAGGTGTGCAGGGTGCCGTCGGAAGCGAGCATCCACAGCGCGTCGTCAGTAGCGGTGAGGCTGCGCAGGCGCGGTGTGAATCCGAGTGTCAGGGCATGCCGCTCCCAGCGCGAGGTGGCCGGGTCGGCGGTGGTGGAGAGGGTGAAGGTGCCGTCGCTTTCCTGTATCAGGGAGGTGACGTTGTCCTTGAACTGTACCGTGCGTTGCGCGGCCGGGTGTTCCGTACGTGCGGGCAGCTTGCTCACCGCCGTCTCGCCCCAGGTCAGGGAGTCCGGTTCGGTGCGGTGTACGTTCACCTTCACGTCATAGCTGTATCTGTTGCCGGCGGAGGAGGTTAGGGTCAGACTCACCTTGCCTGTAAAGTCTATGGAGTCGTTGGGGTCGGTTTTGTAGTTCACCTCGCCCTGGCGTTTCTGTCCACCCTCCATCGTCAATATGGCGGAGGAGATGTAGTTGGAGTAGGTGATTACGGGAATGAGGTCGGTGACGCGGGTCCCCTTGGGGAGGGAGTCTGCGTTATATATGAGGCCTCGTTCCAAGTCTATGGAGAAGAACACAGTGTCCAGTCCGGATAGGATTTTGCTGTCTGCCTTGAGCTTGAAGCCTGTCACGGCCACGTCCGTAGGCTCCACATAGCCGCTTTGGCCGGAGTCGTCGGAGTCGCTGTTGCAGGCAACTGCGGACAACGCCAGACCTATCGCGGGGAGCAGGGCGCGCATCCATCGTGACGCTGTGCGGCGGGGTGTGTCGTATGATTTTTTCATCGGTCGCGTATTGTGTCGCTTGCACGCCGCCCTTGTCGGGCGGTGTGCGTTCAAACTGCAAAATTAATATTAATTCGCGAAAAAACACGTCTGCCGGGCCCGGAAACTGTGCTTACAAGTTTTTTTTAGTGTTTTTAACGGCTCTTAACCCGGTACGGATTACCTGTCCTGTCCGGGAATGAGGTAGATGTCGCTGTCTCCGCAACGGCGTGGCACACAGCCTGTAGGGAATGGAATTTCCGGAGCTTTGACCCCTTTGCCGAGACGTACGGGAGCCACTTCCACCCGTATGGCCTGGTAAAGTCCCTGGCTTAGGAAAGAGCGCAGAAGCGTGGGACCCCCCTCCACCATAAGGGAGGTGACGCCATATTCGGCGTACAGGGCCGAGAGCATCTCGGGCAGCGGCATTTCGCGGTCCATGACTATGGTGTCGGGGTTCGAGAGTACGCGGCAGTCGGCCGGAATGTGTCCGTGAGGGTCGTAAACCACGGGGTGCAGCAGTCGCCCCGGCCAAAGACGTGCCGTAAGCGACGGATTGTCGGTACAGAGGGTGTGCGTGCCGGCCATTATGGCGTCGTAGCCGGCGCGCTCTCTGTGCATGAACACTTGGCTCACGGGGCCGCTCAGGGTTACCGGGCGGTGACATTCGTCGGCCACGAAGCCGTCCATGCTCTGCGCCCATTTCAGAAGCACGTAAGGGCGTCGGCGGGTATGTGCGTAAATGAATTTGCGGTTCAGCTCGTCACACTCGGCTGCGAGCACGCCTTCCGTCACCTCGATGCCGGCTTCGCGCAGCATGGCTATGCCGCGTCCGCTGACCTCGGGGAAAGGGTCCGCGCTCCCCACCACCACACGCTTCACACGGCTGTCCACAAGCAGTTTGGCGCATGGGGGGGTCTTGCCATAGTGGGAACAGGGCTCCAGGGTGACGTAAACGGTGCTTTCGGGCAGCAGGCTCTTGTCGCGCACGGAGGCCACGGCGTTCACCTCGGCATGCGGACCGCCCCATACGCGGTGGTATCCTTCGCCTATAATCCGGCCTCGGGAATCTGTAATCACCGCGCCCACCATAGGGTTGGGGGAAGTGAACCCGTAGCCGGCTTCGGCCAGCTGCAAGGCGCGTCTCATCATCTGTATGTCGAAATCGGTTTCCATGTCCGCGAAATTAGTGAAAATTATTGATTCAGGGCGAGGGCCAGGGTGAGGAAGGATATGCGCAGGTCGGGGCGGGCGGCGGTCAGCGCGCCCGCGGTCTCCAGGAGTGTGGAGCCGGTGGTGCATACATCGTCCACCACACACAGATGCTCCCATGTCCGCGTCGGGTCGGTGAAGAGCGGATGCGAGGGCTTGGTCCGGTAGATGCCGCGCACGTTCTCGCGGCGTTCATGGCCGCTGAGGCGTGTCTGCGTGCGGTGTGCGGCTGCCTTGAGCGGGTCGATTGCCGGGATACCGGTTACATCGCTTACTCCGAGGGCCAGTTGTTCCGCCTGGTTGTATCCGCGCCTCATCCGGTGCAGGTAATGCAGCGGCACAGGCACAAGGCAGTCTATGCCGTTGAAGAACCCGGTGGGCCGCAGTTCCCGGGCCATGAGCCGCCCTAAGTGGCGGCCGAGCCGCCGGCATCCCCGGTACTTGATGTCGTGAAGCAGGGCGGCGTAGGGGGAGTGGCGCGAATAGGATATCCAGGAGAAAGCGTTCACAAGGCCGTGGAAAGCTCCCGTACGTTCCTCGATTACCGACACTCCTCCCGCCGGAGCCGAGGGCGTGAACAGCGGGAGTCGCGGCAGGGAGGCCTCGCAGACCGTGCAGAGATAACGGGAGTGTTCCGGCAGGTTGCAGCCGCACACGTGGCAGGTGCGCGGCCATATAAGCTCGCTCAGGGAGCCGAGACGGGTGAGGACCTTATTCATGCACCTCCTCCTCCGCCTCCCGCCGGGAGGCGATTATGTCGCGGACAAGCGCTGTCTCGAAGCCTCGCGCGTACATACGTCGCAGCAGCTTGGAGCGCTCCCCGAAGTCGTCGGCGTTCAGCGACCTGCACAGCCGGCGTACAAGTGTCTCGGCTGTTTTGCGGTACTCTTCGGAGTCAAGGGAGCGTAGCGCGTCCTCGATTACATCCCCCGGCATACGCTTGGCGCGTAGCATCAGCGATATTTTCTGCTTGCCCCAGCCGTTGAAGCGCATCTTGTCCCGCGCGTAAGCCCGCGCGTAGCGCTCCTCGTCCAGGAATTTATGCTCATACAGATAAGCTATGATGGAGTCCATATCCCCCTCCTCCATACAGTGACGCCGCATCTTAAGACGCAGGTCTTCCTCGCACTGTTCGCACTTGGCGCACAGCGAGGCGAGGTAGGGGAGGGCTTTCTCCGCGCTCCAGGGAGCCGGGCTTCCTGTCTTCTTTTTGCTCCGCATACTCACTCCTCCTTTGGACGTCGCGCGCAGATGAAACGCCGGCGGCCCTGCATATCCTGGTAAATCTCTATGTCGGAATATCCGAAGCCGGAGAGCATCCGCCGCAGCTCGTCCGCATGGCGCGGATTGATTTCAAAGTAGAGTAGTCCGCCCGGTGTCAGCGCCTCTATGCCGTAAAGCCCGAGGGCGCGATAGAAGCGCAACGGGTCCGAATCGGGCACGAATAGCGCGGAGTGCGGCTCGTAATACAGTACATTGGCATCCATGTCCTTGGCCTCCGAGTCATCTATATAAGGAGGGTTGGAGACTATGATGTCCCACAGCTCGCGGTCCCGGGGCAGAGAGAGGATATCCTCGCGGCGCAGGGATATGCGGCATTTCAGCTTCGCGCTGTTTCTGGCGGCCACCTCCAGGGCCTCCGGACTTATGTCTACGGCTGTCACTTCGGGAAACCGCAGGTTACGGCACAGCGCCAGGGCTATGCACCCGCTGCCCGTGCCGGCGTCGAGCACCCGCAGGTCCGTATGGCCGCCTGCCTGCTTCACAATCAGCTCAACTAACTCGGCGGTTTCGGGACGCGGTATCAGCACCGACGGATTCACGTCTAACTCAAGGCCATAGAACGTGGCCTTCCCGGTGATGTACTGGACAGGCTCGTCGCGCAGCAGACGCGCCACGATGTCGCGGACTTTCCCCTTGATGTAATCGGACAGGGGCTTGTCTTCGTGCATCACCAGCTCCACGGTGTCCCACCCTTTAAGGTACTCGAAAATGATGCGGATAAGCGCCTCCACCTCCCGGGGAGGGTAGATGCCGCCCAATTCCCGCCGCATATAAGCCAAAGTCTCTCTCATATCTAAATAACAGCCTCCACCCGAAAATTATTGTCCGTCTCCCCCCCCTTGCGTACTGCACTTCTCCGTCGTGTCCTTTTTTGTCTGCGCCATTCTGATTTTAACAAATCAGCTCAAAATCCTTTGTTTTACGCCAAATTGTGTTGGGAAATCATCTGAAATGCAAATTATTTTTAAAATAATCTTGAAAATATTTGGGAATTTTAAAATTAGTTGTTAAATTTGTAACGTAATGACAAACTAAATGCCTATTTAACTATTGCGAGTAAGGAGGTCGTAAAAAACTGAAAAATAGACAAATACGCTGTTGTTTCAAAGAAACTTTCATTGTTTGACTTTTAAATGGTGGACTTATGAAAAAGATTTTTACGATTTTGCTCACCCTGTTTTGTAGCGTCGTGCTGTTCCAAGGAATGGCTTTGAACAGGGTCGTCACTAAGGATGAAGCGTTTTCCTTAGTGAAAAAGGTGATAGCATCCGCTTTAGACGGTCAGCAGCAACGTGTTGAAGCGATTCAGGTCGGAGACAGCAAAGTTGAGATAAATGTAGCCGACTTGCCCCCCGGTTTATACGTGATTTCATATATTGTTAATTCACAAATAGTTGATAGTAAGAAATTCAATAAATAAATTTTGTTCCCTTAGCAGTAATCTCATGTGGGTTTGCTGCTGAGTAGATAGTGATATTTTTAATTTAAGAACAATATATAATATGAAAAAGAAGAGAATAAATCTATTTCTTGGTGCCATTGTCATACTCGTTTTTTTGACCACCGGGCAGGTAATTTGGGCTCAGAATATAGTTAAAGTTGACTTGGACGGAAGCAAAAGTATTAAAGAACTTTTGGGCGAAAGTATTAACGAAGTGGATTCTTTGGTTATCAGTGGTAAAATGACCGATGAAGACTTCGTTACTGTGAGAATGGCTTCAATCTATGGTAAGCTGACAGGAATTGATATCAGTAATGCGGAGCTGAAAGACGACACTTTGCCTAAAGAGGCTTTTTGGGGTTATAATAAAAGAATTAATACCGTTCAAATTCATACCCATTTCAAGTATATAAGTCTACCCGATAACTTGGTGGCTCTTGACTTCGGGTCTCTTGGATGCAATTTTGAACTTAAATATGTGAATATTCCTGCAACAGTGAAAGACTTCGGGCACTCTGTTTTTACCGATTGTTATGAAGTCTTCAAAGGTCAATGTGTAGAGATACCTGCCGGTGTAACTATAATCCCTGCATATTGTTTTGAATCGTGCAGAGGAATAGTTGACATAAAGTTCCCGGACGGTCTAAGACGCATAGAGGATCATGCTTTCACAAATTGTAATTTCAATGATTTAATATTACCTGAAAATCTGGAATACATAGGGTATGATGCTTTTGTATGCGTTGAGTATATACCTAACGATGATGATATACGCTCCAATGCCATAAAAGGTGACATATATTGCAAAGCAGTAGTGCCTCCGGTATGCGATGACTTTGAAAATAGGGGACATTGGCCGTTTGTAGAGGATGCGGATAAGACGGTTTATGTGCCCGTAGGTTCGGCGGAGGCTTACCGCGAGGCTCCCGGATGGAACCAGTTCACCAAATTTGTCGAGATAGAGGAGTTTCCCACCACGGGCCTGACTGAGGTGGCGATGCCGGATGCCGATTCGGCTGTCTACGACCTGCAGGGGAATAAGGTTACAGCCCCGGTGAAAGGACAAATCTACATTTCCGACGGCAAGAAGTTCGTGGTCCGCTGACCGCTTATTTAGCCGTTGAGGGTCTCCGTTTAGTCGTTTTAGTCGTTGCGGGTCTTCTGACCCGCAACTTATTTAGGCGTTTGGTATGTGTTGATATAGGCTTGTGGGTCAGGAGGCCCGCAAGAACCGGTGCCGACCCTGTCCGCGCCCGGCGCTCTCTGCCTCTTGGCGGCCGGTTGCGGAGGAATTATTTTTCAGTTACGGAGAAAATGCGTAATTTTGCGTCTGTAAAAACTCTAACCCATTTATATCGGACTAATGGATAATTCAATTACTGTCAACGGACTGCGATTCACTCCTTTCCTCTCAAGGGAGGAGATACAATCCCAGGTCAAGCGTGTGGCGGCTGAGATTCGCAAGGACCTTGACGGCAAGCGCCCCCTCTTTCTGTGCGTGCTGACCGGCGCGTTCATTTTCGCCTCCGACCTTATACGCGAGGTGGGCATCACCGACTCTTCCATAGCCTTTGTGCGCTATGCCAGTTACGAGGGCACTTCCTCTACCGGCCAGGTGAAGCAGCTCATGGGCGTGGGCGACGAAGTGGAGGGCCGGCACATAGTAATCATAGAGGATATAGTGGACACGGGCCTCACTGCGCAGCGCATGATCGAGGACCTCGGGAAGAAACACCCCGCATCCATACGTTTCGCCTCCCTGCTCCATAAGCCCGAAAGCTCCAAGACCGGTTTCGTGCCGGACTATGTGGCCTTCTCCATTCCTCCGAAGTTTATTGTCGGCTACGGCCTTGACCTGGACGGCAGCGCCCGTAACCTGCCCGACATTTACGTACACGAGGACGAAGATTAAGAGAAAATCAAAACAGAAAATCACATACCATGTTGAATCTTGTTATTTTCGGTGCCCCCGGCAGCGGCAAGGGCACACAGAGCGCCAAACTGATAGACGAATACAGTCTGTTCCATATCTCCACGGGGGAAGTGCTCCGCGCCGAGATAGCCTCAGGCTCCGAACTGGGCAAGCTGGCCGACAGCTATATCTCCAAGGGCAACCTTATTCCGGACGACTTGATGATACGTATCCTGGACGACATTATAAGCCGGCACATCAAGGACCGCGAGGGTATTGTCTTCGACGGATTCCCCCGTACCATACCCCAGGCCGAAGCCCTTACCGGGCTGCTTGAGAAGTATGGCACGGAGCTGCACGCCGTGATTGGGCTGGAAGTGCCCGAGGAGGAGCTGGTGACCCGTATGCTGAAGCGCGGCGCCGAGACAGGCCGTGCCGACGACAATGAGGAGACCATAAAGAACCGGCTGAACGTGTACCACACCCAGACCTCTCCATTGCAGCAATATTATAAGGAGGCCGGCAAATACATTCCGGTGAAGGGTACCGGCATAGTGGACGAAATCTTTGCCGACATAGCCAAGGGCATCCACGCCGCCACGGGGATTACGAACCGCACGGCCAAGTAGTGCGCCGCAGCGCTCATCCCTGTCCCCGTCGCTTTTAAGTCGTCGCGGGTCTCATGGTTAATTAGCCGTTGTGGGTCTTCCCGTTTAGTCGTTGAGGGTCTCCTGACCCTCAACTTAATTGTCTAAGTAGGGTCGCTTGCGGGTCAGGAGACCCGCAAGGACTAAAAATGAGACCCGCAAGGACTGAACAAGGGACCCACGAGAGGACTAAACGAAAAAAAGGTCACCGAATCGGTGACCTTTTTTGTGATTCGCACAGGATTCAAACCTGTAACCTTCTGATCCGTAGTCAGATGCTCTATTCAGTTGAGCTAGCGAACCGTATTCCGGGGGAGTTGCCCTCCCTTTTCGGATGCAAAATTACTTATTTCTTTCGGAGTGGCAAAATTTTTGCCGCAATTTTTTTGCCTCGGAATTTTGATTTGCTTTTATCGCTTTGATTTGTAGCGGTATATGAGCTGTTTTTATCAGTGCGGGGTGATGACAGCCGTCCGGCTGGGTTACAGATGTTACGAAGAAAGGTTTCTTGTATATTCGACGGGTAAAAATACAAGAAATATGATAGACTATTCAGAGAATTTCAATAAATCCCGGGTCGGGTTAAAAAAATCACTCAGGGCTAAAAAAAATTTCGCTAAACGCTTGTGGGAAATAAATAAAGTTGTAACTTTGCAGCCGGATATTCCTCTTGAACTCGATAAGGGTTGCGGGCAATACGTTATCAACGCCTGTAATGTATAAAGTCCCGCAAAGTGTGAATATATACAAAGAAACCACACTGTTCAGGAGACGTGTGTGCCGGCTTTTTAGGGTAAGGCGGCATATCGTATCTGAATTGACACCAATAAAAAACATCAATATACTGTAAAATGAAAAAACTTTTACTTACTGCTGCCATGGCAGCGATTGTAGCAGGTGCTTCTGCAGAGAACAAGGCTTATTTCTTCAAGGACCGTTCCGGCGAGTTCGAACAGATGGGTCAGGTATACGGCATTTCCCCCAACGGCGAGTATGCGGTCATCTACGACGAGGAGATGGAGGAGTCTTTCCTCTGGCGTCGTTCCGACCCCGAGAACCTTGAGTTCATCAATCAGGTAATCAACGATGTGGTTCAGGCCACACAGATTTACTCCGTTACCGATGACGGTACGATTATCGGCTCATACCGCATGAAGGGTTCTATTCAGTGGAAGCCCTTCATCAAGGAGCAGGGTGGCGAAATACTTGATTTGCCTCTGCCCGAGTGGGCATTGAACATGAACTTCGCTATTGCCGCAAGCGACAACATGAAGGTAATCGGCGGCCAGCTTGGCGGTCATTGCGAGCCTGAAGGCTCCAACGGCGGCTGGGGTCAGAACCGTCCCTGTATGTGGGTGAAAGGTTCCGACGGCGAGTACACGGTCGTGGCTCCCAGCTATGAGGAGCTTACTCTTCCCGAGCATGACGGTACCACAGTCACAGGCATGTTCTCCGACGGCACATACGAGGGCTCTTACCTCTTCGGTATCTGCGGATGCGGCGCCGGCAGCCATATCCCGTTCCTGTATAACCAGGAGGAGCTTACTCTTTGGAACAAGATTGACCATGCTCTGGTGCCTTTCTATGACAAGGGTCAGGTTCTTTCATATTTCCGTTACGAGACTATCGACGGCAAGCGTGACCTCTACTTTAGCGACAGCGATGTGATCAGCGCAGGTCTCCGCAGCTGCGACATCTGGGGCAACATCTACGGCAGCCGTGCCGAGGTTTATGATGTACAGGGCACAGACCCCGATGATGACGAGACTTTCGGTAAAGCCAAACACCGCAATTACAACGGTTATTACAATGTGTACACCAAGCAGTGGACAGAGTCTGTCGACGCTCCTACATTCTCTGCCGGTCTGAACGGCGAGATTCTATTCACCGGCAACAATACTGTACTCACCGGCGGCCTGAACGGCGCGGCGGAAACCACTGCCGAGTATGCCGGCGTCAACTACGGGGGACATCATGTGATGGGTGTGGAGCGCACTTCCCGCGACGGCAACACTCTGGGTATCTGCTATCTGGATACTGACGGTGCAGGCATACAGCACCTCTATGCAGGTGTCATAGCATTGGACAAAGGTCTCGTAGGCGTTGACTCCGTTACCGCCGACCCCGAGTCCGAGCAGGTGGTAATCACCTACGGCGGCACAATCGAGGTAATCGGAGCGCAGGAAGTGGCCGTGTATGACATGAACGGCGCCAATGTGGCCAACGGCAATGCCTGCAACGTAGGCAGCGGCGTGTATGTGGTAGTCGCCGACGGCGTAAGCCACAAGGTGTTCGTCAAGTGATACCAGTCCGATTTGAGTAAAGAATAGGGCAGGGGCGGCTTGACCGCCCCCCTGTCCGCAAATTCATAGCTAAAGATATCCGAGATGAAAGTGAAATGTCTGCTGCCTGCCATAGCGCTGCTTGCCGTGCTGCCCGCACGGGCGGAATACCTTTTCAGCACGAAGTTCAACTCCGGCCGCATCCCGGCAATCATGACGACCGAGGACCGCGACGGAGAACCCCTTTCCACTGCCGACTATCGCAACGGCTACACCGACAAGGGGTGGACTGTGGCGATGGTGAGCGGCGGCCAGTACGCGGCCATGAGTCCGAGCCATTCCCGCACTGACAAGCCCCAGAGCAACCTGCTCTCCACTCCGGCGTTCACAGTCTCCGGCACACGCCCTATGATTCGTTGGAAAGGACGTTCCATACACCCTGACTTCCCCGAGTCTTACCGTGTCCTGGTCCAGGAGACCGGCAAGGATACTCCGGATGTGGTCTACGAGTGCCTGGGCGAGGGCGAGGAGCTGGACCTCAACGATGTGTGGACTCTCCACGCCGTGAGCATCGAATCCTATATCGGCAAGGAAATAAAGGTGAGTTTCGAGTGCATCTCGACCAACAAGTATCTGCTTGCCATAGATGACCTGTACATAGGAGACCCCGAGGAGCAGATGTATCAGTGCGAAGTCAGCACTCCCGTATTCGTGGGTACGGAGTGGGACGGCTCCGATGCTTCGGGCGAACAGGGCTTGCTCTTCCGAGGCGTATTGTGGAACATGGGCATGCCTCTCGAGGGTGGCCGTGTGGCGTTCATGAGCGAAGGCGAGGAGATAGCCTCCATGCCTGTGGAGGGAGTGCTGCGATGCGGCGAAAGCTGCGACTTCAGCATGCGGGTGCCGCTGGAACGGGACCGGACCATACCTTATACGATAGATGTGGTGGATGCGGACGGCAACCACACGACAGTGACCGAGAACATACTTGGCTGTTCCTACTTCCCCCGCACGCTGCTGGTGGAGGAATACACCGGACTGTGGTGCGTGAACTGTCCCTCCGGCATGCTCCAGGTGGAACGCATGGAGCGTCGATTCCGCGAGCAGGCAATCACCGTGTCCGGACACATCAACGACCTTCTGGAGTGCGCCGAATACCGCGCGGGCATCACTACCTACAGTGTGCCCTGGATGGTGCTGAACCGTAATAACGGAACAGCCGGCGACGACACCTCCAGGTTCGAGGAGGAATATAGACGAAGCACTCCCGCGTTTATCGAGATTTCCGACTACGAGACAGGCGATGACGGTATGCTCCGCGCCACGGCTCAGGTAACCTGGGCGTATGACCTCGACAACTCCTCCGACCGATATCGCCTGGGCTATATGCTTACGCACGATGTCGTGAAAGAGGACGACAATGAATATCGTCAGAAAAACGGTCTCGGCACCGTGGCCTCTGAACGTTTCTATTATCTGCCCTCCAGTATAAAGAGCGACCTCTCGCCCAACCACAACGTGGTGGTGGGTGCCGAGGATGCGTTCTCCGGACGTCCTTACAGTCTGCCCTCCTCCTTTACCGGCATGGAGACCGCCCAGGCGCAGATAAGCATCGTTAAGCCCGAGGCCGTGGACGACCTCGCGGATACCCGTCTTGTGGCCTACATCATTGACACGGCCGACGGCACGATAGTCAACGCCTGCGCGCAGAAGCTCGACGAGGCCGTCACATCGATACCTGTGACCGTGGCTCCCGAGGCCGATGCCCCGGAAGAGTACTACACGCTCCAGGGTATGCGTGTGGCTCGTCCGGACAAGGGTATATATATTGTCCGCAAAGGGGGCAAGGTAAGCAAAGTGATTTTTTAAACAACAAAATATACGCTATAACTGAAAATGAAAAAATTTTTACTTGGAGCAGCCATGGGCCTCGCCGCACTTCCGGTAATGGCCCATACCGACCTGCTCA
The DNA here is from genome assembly GCA_900547755.1 of uncultured Bacteroidales bacterium. Taxonomy (GTDB): domain Bacteria; phylum Bacteroidota; class Bacteroidia; order Bacteroidales; family Muribaculaceae; genus Lepagella. The sequence continues at coordinate 14,389 of URIC01000014.1, read as the reverse complement.
ATGAGAATTTCGACGGCGACTGGACCCTGAGCTTTTCCACACTGGAACTGGACCACAATTCGCCTAATTCCGACATCAACGCCCTCTTCACCAACGCCGAGGGTGTGTCCCAGCCCTGGTGGGTGGGCAAGGATGACAGCAACGACACAGACCGTTTCTTCATCTCGCACTCCTACTACAACCGTGTGGGCAAGAGCAACGACTGGGCCGTGAGCAACGCCCTGACCGTTCCCTCCGAGGGTTTTGTCCTCAGCTTCGATGCCCAGAGCCTCCCGATACGCAGCGGCTCCACCCATGCCCTCAGCGACCTCTGGATTTTCATCACCGATAAGCCCGTGACCTCCGACTGGCAGCCTGCAGCCGCAGACGCCACCTATCACCTGGAGAAAATACCCATGGGAGATGAACGCGACGTTGTGAAGGACGACTTCCAGCACTATGAGTACAATCTGGATGCCTACAAAGGAAAAACCATCTACATCAGCTTTGCCAACCTAAATACCGACAAGGACATCCTGGTTATGGACAATGTGCTGGTACGTCGTCTGGACAACGCCGAGGTCAGCGCCTCCGCTCCCGAGTACATACTGCACGGCGACTTCCCTGTGGAAGCATCTGTCAAGGGTACCACCGACGAGGGCCTGACCAACTGGACGCTGACATTCGAGTGCGGTGACAAGAAGGAGACCAAGAGCGGTGCGAAGCTGACCAACGGCCAGGAGGAGAACTATACCTTCACAGGCACTGTCGGCTCAGACCAGACGGTTTCCTACAAGGTGACGCTGAGCGCCGACGGAGTGCCCGACATGGTGGCCGAGGGCGAAACCAGCGGTCTCGCTTTCCAGACTACCCGCCGTATCCTCCTGGAGGAGAGTACCGGCGTGTGGTGCGGCAACTGCCCCATAGCCATGTACACTATCGAGCAGGTGGAAAAGGAAGAGCCCTTAGGCGAGCGCATCCTGCCTGTCAGCATCCACGTGGGCAACGACCCCATGTCCGTGACCGAATACGAGACTATGTTCGGTGTGGGCACAAATGCGCCTATAGCGCGTGTCAACCGCGACCTGGTGCCCGTAATGTTCGGCAACAACGACTTCCACTACGATGTCACCAACGAGAACAGCGCCGCCTATAAGATTCTCCAGTACTTCGACAACGAGTCCCTGGCGGACATAGCCGTCAGCGGCGAGTACCTCACCAATGCCGGCAAGATTACCGGCATAGATGTGAATGTGGATGTCACACCTGCGATGACGGTAGAAGGCTCCGGCTATCGCATCGGCCTTATCCTGACGGAGAACAATGTAAACCGTCAGGGCGCTCCCCGTTCCGTATGGCAGCAGCACAACTATCTGTCCGGCAGCGATGAGATTGACCCCGCCAATCCTTTCTACAGTCTGCCCGCAGACATCAGCAACATGTATTTCCAGGATGTGGCACGCGCCATCTACGGCTATTACGGCGAGGAGAACACAATGCCCGACCGCACTATCGCCGCCGGCGAGAAAGTCTCCTACAACACCCAGGTAGCCGTGCCCGACATTGAGACTGTCAGCCCCAACGGCACCGTCACTATCCCCGCCATCAACACCGACAACCTCTACATCACCGCTTTCCTGATGGACGCAAGCAACAACCGTGTGGTAAATGCGGTCCGCGCACCCTTGAGCGACAAGGCCGAGCCCAAGATTACCGCTGCCGACGTGCTTGACATTTACCTCGGCGTAGACTCCGTAGAGAACGAGGCGGACGGCGAAGCCGCTTACTACAATATGCAGGGCATGCGCGTTCTGAACCCCACCCCCGGCATTTACGTGGTACGTCGCGGCAGCGCTGTCACAAAAGAAGTAATCCGCTAACCTGACCGACGGAGGTCCGGAACGGGCGACATTCACGGTTATCCGTTCCGGACCCCTGCATAAGACCTTCATCAGAATTATATATGTTTCCGAAACAATACGCTGCATAGCTCTTTCCTCTCCACCTCTTTCTCCTCGACATCAGACATTATAACTATCACTATAACTTAACCCCAAAAACTATGCGTAAATTATTTACAGCAATGCTCGCCGTGGGTATGGCAACCACGGCTTTTGCCCAAAGCCGCACGGTTACCGCCAATCCTCCTACGGAAAGTACCGTGTCCGAGCTTTCGGTCATCACGCTGACCAGCGACGACCCCGATTATCCTTTAATCGAGATTAACACTGCCAGTGCCGTCACGGTCACCCGCGACGAGACCATCGATTGCGGCGGTGTCACAGTCGATAATTATGCCGACCCCATCACGTTGACTCTGAAAAATCCTCAGACAGAACCGGGCACTTACTATATCCAGATACCCCGTGACGCGCTGGATTTCTTCTCAGAGGATTACAGCGACATGGTAAACGGTATGGATGTGATTCTGGTCTACACCATCGATGGAACTTCTACTCCCACTACATACACGGTAAACTCTACCCCCGAGAGCGGCTCCACGCTCACCGAGCCTTTCTCGTCAGTGGAAATCAGCTCCGGAGAACCTCAGTTCCCCGACATAGACATCCTCTCTACGAGTTCAATCACCGTGACCCGTGACGGCAGTGACTTCTGCGGAGTAACCAAAGCGGATACCGCCGACGGCGTGCGTCTCACTCTGAAGGAAGCAATCACGGAAAGCGGCGAATATGTCATCCATCTGCCCAAGGACAGCTGGGAAATGTATATGTCTACAGACGATACATACGATTCCCGTTCATTCGACCTTGACCTGACCTACATAGTGGACCTCCCCGGCGTCAAGTACAACATCGAGATTCTCCCCACCAGAATCACTCCGAACTCCGAGACAGAACCTGTGGACCTTGCCGGCAGTTACGACGGCAGCCTGACTGAAATACGCTTCCAGGTGAACGGACAGCTTTACCTGAATCCCGACGCAGAAGCCACAAAGGCCTCTTTGGTATGCAAGAAGAACAAATATGACGTGTCCAATGCACTGCGTGCCGACGAACCCAAGTCCAGCTTCGGCGGTTACCGCACCACCTTCTACCTGGACCTTGACCCCGCTTTGGTACAGGACGGCACATATACCCTCACTATTCCCCGTGGCGCTTTCGGCGACTTCGAGTTCAAGGAGAATCAGGAACTCGGTTCGGCCAACAGAGAGTTCACTCTCGACATAGAGTTCACCGGCGGCGAGCCCGCTCCCGAGCCTACAGTGGTCTACGACCTGGGCATCAAGGGTACCAAGCCCGCCGAAGGCATCGTGGATATGTCCGGCTTCACCTGGGAAGTGACCCAGATAAGCGTACCCATCGAGTACAAGCAGCGCGAAGGCGCCGAAGTCACCCTCTCCAACGAGGTCACCGGCTATTCCCAGACCGGCGAACTGCGTAACGGCATGAGCATGGGCAACACCAACACGATGCTCTTCACCAATGGCAAAGAGCCCAACAAGAACGGTACTTATATCCTGACTATTCCCGCCGGCAGCTTCGGCGACGAGGAATGGCTCGCAGACCCCGAAACCGGCCACACAAACCCCGAAATCAAGGTTTACTACCGCGTGACCGGCGCTGAAGGTACCGATGCCGCTTTTGACCTTACGCTCCTCTCCGCTGTTCCTGCCGAGAACGGCACCGCCGACATCAGCGACGAACCCCTCAGCATCTCCTTCACCGCAGCCGGCGAGCTCAGCTACTATCCGAACTCCAAGATTCAGGTTTACTGCGACGGAGCAGAGTATGACGGTACCGCAGTGATTACCGGCGCCACCACAGAGGACGGCAACACCACCTTCACCACCACGCTCTCCGAGCCTATCCTGGTCAACGGCACTTACACGGTGGCAATGCCCGAAGGTATATTCGGTGACCTGGACTATGTCAAGGACTGCTCCACAGGCCACGGCAATGAAGTCATAGTCTACACATTCGAGGTCACAGGCGGTCAGAGTCAGAAAGAGCCTACCCAGTATGACCTGATGCCCACTGTCACTCCTGCTGACAACTCCGAAGTCCTGCCCGGTGACCTGGATGTAATCACATTCGTATTCCCCACCGGCACACGCACCACATCCGACACCGCCCGCGCATCAATGAGCTGCCCCGAGGCCAACTACTTCGACACGGCGATGTTCATCCGCAGCGACGTTGACGGCACATACCTGCTGAAGTATGGCTCTAAGCCCAAACGTGACGGCGTCTACACTATCAAGGTGGTACAGGGTACCTTCGCCGATGCTGACGACGAGCACGAGAATCCCGAGTTTACACTTACCTACACATTCAAGACCAGCGGTATCGACAGCATCCTCACCGACGAGGAGGCGGCAGCCGGCATCTACGACCTCAACGGTATCTATGTAGGTGACAGCACAGAGAACCTGCCTGTAGGTGTGTATGTGGTAAAGGGCCGCAAGGTAGTCAAAAAGTAAAAAGGACATAGTATAATATTTGCAAGCGGCCTTGAAAGACAGGACCGCAGACCCGCAGAGGGGCGTTTCCAACAGGGAAGCGCCCCTCTATTGTTAAATATTGTTAAGCGGTGCGATTTAAGAAGCGTTAAAATTTTGTAAATTGTGAAAAAACGTGTAACTTTGGGCTGTCATTCGTTACTTTAAAGCCTATTATCGCTTATTATCGCAATACGCTTTTGTTTTTGATTCGCTTATAGCGCATATTCGCTTTGAAAGGAATGACCTAACAGAAAATCATAGGTCAGGGCTGTGCCTCATACGGTTCCTGGCGTTCACTGTAACTGACAGACTATGCGAAAGAAATTCTGGATACCAGCTTTGGCCTGTGCCGTCGTTTTACCGGCGCATGCCGACTATCTGTTCAAGACAGACTTCGAGAGCGGCGCCATACCGGCGTCAATGACTGTAGCTGACAACGACGGTCAGGAAATCGGACAGACAAGTTATAAGAACGGAGCCACTCCCAACGGGTGGACGGTATCGCAAGTGCTTGGCGGGGGCTATGCGGCCGTAAGTCCTACACATTCGGGCGTGGATGAGCCTCAGAGCAATATACTCTCGTTGCCGTCGCTGAAGATTGCCGGCACCCGCCCCATGCTTCGCTGGAGGGCCCGTTCCATACATCCGGGACTGCTTGACGCTTACCGTGTGACAATACGTGAGGCAGGAACCTATGCTGCCGAGACATTGTCGGACATTCCGGCCGAAAGTTTCCGGTGGACCGACTATGCCGTGGACCTCTCGGCCTGGAAAGGCAAGGAGGTGGTCGTCTCTTTCGAGTGTGTGTCTGTCAACAAATATCTGCTGGCCATAGATGACATCAGTGTCGGAGACCCTGAGGATGTGTCATTCGCAGGGGAGAGCACAAGTCCTGAGTTCGCCGGACTGGCCTGGGACTTTCCCGGCAAGACGAATGGCACGGCACGGGTCGCCGGCCATGTCCTGAACACCGGTATGCCCCTGAGCGGCGGCCGCATCGTGTGCCTGGCCGACGGGAATTTAGTGGACTCCAAGGCGCTTCCGGCAGTCTTTGCCTGCGGTGACAGGGTGGACTACGAGTTCGCGCTTCCGGTCTCCCTCGACGCTTCCGCTCCCTACGCCATAGCGGTGGAGGATGCTTCCGGCAAACGCACTTCCGTCATAGAAAGCCGGGTGCGCGCCTCGCACTTCGCACGTGTCCATGTGGCCACCGAGTACACCGGTCTCTGGTGCAACAATTGCCCGGCCGCCGGCATAGAGCTTGAGGAACTGGAATATCGCTTCGGGCCTCAGATGGTGAAGTTGGTCGGCCATATACAGACCGCCAACAACGATATGTTCGAGTGTGCCGACTATCGCGCCGAGACCTACGCGGGACAGTACTTCTCCGTACCGCGAATGGTGCTGAACCACAAGAAATCCACGAATGCCGCCAATTGCAGCAAATTCGCCGACGAATACGACACCCCGACTCCTGTGGGACTCGAGGTGTGCGACTATAAGATAGAGGACCGCACAATCACCGCCGAAGTGGGGGTGACCTGGGCGGAGTCCCTGGATAACACAGACGACCGCTATCGGCTGGGCTATGTGCTGACACGCAGCGTGGACCCCGTAGGCAAGGGCTACACTTTCCGGCAGTCAAATTCCACCTCGGCAGTCAAGAGCGACCGTTATTACTACTTGCCTACAAGCGTGCGCGCCGAACTGACCACCAACACGGATTATGTGTGCTGGGGCGCCAACTCCGGAAAGGGGTGGGCCGGTTCGCTCAAGCATAGCTTCGAGTCCATGAAGCCCGTGGGAGCCGAACTGCGGATAGAGCTCCCCGCACCGGAAGACCCGGGTTCGGCAGCCGCCGTCAACGACCTTTCCGAGACACGCCTGGTGGTGTATGTCATAGACACTCGGGACGGTTCGATAGTGAATGCCTGCTTCCAGAACCTGAACGAGGCCTGCAATCCGGAGCATACGCCGGAGGAATATATAGACCCGAACCCTGACCCCGGGCCTGACCCCGAGCCTGAAACAGACACCGCCACACTGAGCGTGTTCAGTCCCGAATATGCCGCTAAGGGCTTATGCGAGGTGACAGCCGTTATAGAAAGCACCTCCGAGTCCGGGCTGGACAATTGGACCGTGTTCCTGGACCACCCGATGGTAAACGGCAGCATTTCCGGAGACTTTATTCCCTATGGCGAGACCGAGACAGTCACTTTCGATGTGCCGATATTTACGGACGAGGACAACGAATACGGATTGATACTTACCGCCGACCATTTGGAAGAGCAGGTCACATTTTACGGCACTATAAAGGGCCTGGACTTCATTCCGCGACATAGGATTCTGCTGGAGCAGAAAGCCTCCACGGCGGAGGGCCTTACCCCTGCGGCCATGTATATCGTGGAGCGTATGGAAGCCGATGCCTCCCTCAGGGAGCGTGTCATTCCCGTCAGCCTGTTTGCAGAGAGGCCTCTGGCACTGGACGGCTATGCTCCCGAATGGACAGAGCCGGCACCCTGTTTCCGTGTGGACCGCGACGGCAAGACGCTGCCCGTAAGCGCCGCCGATGCCCTTTATGAGCCTGAAACGGAAGGTTCGGCTGTCGCCGGAATTCTCGGCTGTCTGGACGAAGTGGCTCCGGCCGACTTCAGCCTGGAGGCCTGCTACATATTGGACGGAGGCAAGGTGACAGCCATAGATGCCTCCACTGTCATCATACCTGTACGCACACTGCAAGGCAGTGACTATACGATAAGTTTTCTGTTGACGGAAAACAATGTCTGTGAGGCTGGCCTTACACAGGCAAACGCTCTTTCTTCTCTCACCACCCTTTCGGCAGACAACGCTTTCGGACAGCTCCCCGCCACAATCTCCGGGATGTATTTCCAGGATGTGCTACGTGCTGTGTACGACTATTCGGGCATTCCCGGGTCCGTGCCGGCACGCGAGCTGCTCCCCTCCAAGCGTGTGAATTATCACACCACGCTCTCTCTCCCGGAGTCTGTCGGGAATACACGCAATCTCTCGCTCACTGCCCTGCTGCTGGATTCACACAGCGGCCGGGTAGTGAACTCCGCGCGTGTGGCATTGAGCGACGACGCGCAGCCTAAAGTGACCTCCGCCGACATATTGTCGGCATCCGGCATAGGGGATGTGTCCCTCCCGGACGCCCCGGCAGAATATTTCAACCTGCAGGGCATCCGCATCCCGCGTCCCGCTTCCGGTCTCTGCCTGGAGCGTCGCGGCAATCGTGTCTCCAAGGTGATGATTCGTTGATACAGTTACTCTTATATAATATAATCATTCATTAATCCATCAACCACATGAGAAAGAATTATTTACTTGCTTTACTCGTGGCGTTCTTAGTCCCATGGCTGAGTGCGCGGGCAGATGACCTGAATTGGTCCGCTATTCCGGCCGACGGCAGCACTGTCCGTATGCTCGAGATTGTACAGATACAGTTTGAGAACGCGACTAAAATTAGCATTAGCGACAACGCTGAAGATGGTTGGATTACCGCTACCTTGAACGATAACGATGTCCAGAATCCCACTGTAGGAAAAAACGGCATGCTCTCCATGAGAAGCGTCACTCTCTCGGACGGTACCTTGAAGATTAATCTTCACGAGGGCCTGTTCGATGTGACTCTGCCTACAGGTGTAGTCGCTTCTCCGGCTATGCTCATCACATACGTGATAGACTCCGACGCCGCAGTAGTACACGATGTGACCGTAGCGTACACTCCGGCCCAGGGTAGCGATGTCTATGCCTTGGACAAGGTGAAGCTGGACTTCACCGCCGATTTGCTGGAGACCGTATCCTTTGGCGATGCCGTGTCTCCCGATAGCTACACCATCGCAGTCGGCTCTCAAGTGTACCGGTACGGCGACGACTTCAGCGAGGGGGACGATATTACCGAAATGGTATTCGACAACCCCGTCACCGCTCCCGGCGCCGTGTCTGTAAACGTAGCAGAGGGCTTCTACAACCTGGAGTTCACAGACGGTGTCTCCCAGGCTTCTCCCGCCGCACAGTGGAGTTTCTCGCTGGTGGAGAGTCCCTGGAGTCCGGTAGTGGACATCACTTCCGAGCCTGCTGCCGGCCAGCAGATAGAGGACCTGAAATCTCTGAAACTCAAATTCTCCTCCGAGGGCCTTACAGGCGTTGCCCTGAGCGACACAGCTTCTGCCGACGGCCTGACCATAAAAGTCGGCAGCAAGACCTACAAGTATGGCACCGACTTCACCGCCAATGCCTCCGACCCCACACTGATGGAGTTCGCTGCCGCAGTCACCACCAAGGGTTATGTGACCGTTACATTGGCCGAAGGGTTCTATACCCTCAGCTTCGACAATGACAAGACGGCGCCCTCGCCGGCCAAGACCTGGCAGTTCCAGATAGTGGGCAAGACCAGCATCCCCGCCATCTCCCCCGCCGAGGGCGACATATACGACGGCAACCTGCTGAATGAGGTAGTCCTGACTATGGAGGACGGAATCACTTTGGGCAGCGTCTCCACTTCCCTTAACAAGGTGTACCTGTACCGTATACTCGGCGATGGTACTAAAGAAAAGGTACTCCAGTACACCGGCAAAAAGACTGATGCCGCTACCGCTACCTTCACTCCCACTGCCAGCAGTGTAGTTCCCGAGACATGGGAACTCGGCAGATATGTTTTCGAAATATCCAAGGCCGCTGCCGTGACCATGACTACCAAAGACCCGACAAGCGGAAGCACTGTTCAGGTAGGTCTGGGCAAGCTGACTTGGGAATGGAACCTCGTTGAGGAGCCCAAAATCCCCGCTATTGACCCTGAAGCCGGTCTGATTACTGACCCCGCCAAGTTCCAGACCATAACTCTGACCATGCCTGAAAGCGACATGATTGTCGGCAGTGTCTCTACTTTGACAAAGAAAGTGCAGCTCTTTAAGGTGAATGGCGACGGCACCGAGACCGAGGTCCTGAAATACAACGGCAAGAAGGATGCCGCCAACAAGCAGCTGGCAATCTTTACAGGCAAGACCACTCCCGAAAGCTGGGAAAACGGCAAATACCGTTTCCACATAACCAAGGGCGCGATGACCGTCACTCAGAACGGCGTAAAGGTGCTGGACCAGGATTTCGACTACGAATACACCCTGGAGCAGGCGGCTGTGACACCCGAAGTGAAATACACGGTCACTCCCGCCGACGGCTCTAAGGTAGAGTCTTTGAGCGATTTCTCCATCAACTTCGAGGGCGTAGGCTCAGTAGCCTTCGGCGAAATCACACAGGAGGGCATGACTCTGACCCAGGGTGCGACCGTCCTCAAATATTACGACGGATTCACCGAGGACGAGAACGACATCACAAAGATGATTCTGGACGCTCCTATGACCGCTGCAGGCGAGGTGACCCTCAGCGTGGCCGAGGGTTTCTACGAACTGACCATGGCCGACGGCTCCATATTGCCTTCTCCCGCCATAACAAGCAAGTTCACTATCGACAATACTCCCCAAGGGCCTTACACGACAGTTCCCGCACAGGGCGCTACCGTAAAGACCCTCAAGGAATTCTCCGTCACATTCAACGGTGCTTCCGAAGTAGCTTTCAACGAGAACATGAACCCCTCTTCCTTTACTCTGAAGATGGGCGACACTTCTCTGAGCTATACCGACGGCTTTATAGAGAGCGATGAGTCCATCACCACAATGGTGCTGACCGATGAAATCGTCAAGGCCGGCGAAGTGACAATAAAAATCCCGGCCGGTTTCTACGACCTCACGATAGGAGGAGCGACACAGGCTTCCCCCGCTATTGAATGGACTTTCAATGTGGAGGGCGACCCCTTCAAGGCTGTCACCGTCAGCACCACACCCGCCGACGGCGACAATGTGACCTCTTTCAAAGACTTCTCCGTCGCCTTCAGCGGCGTCGACAAGGTAGAGCTCGGCAATACGGCCGGCGCCACCGTGAAGCAGGGTGACCTCACTCTGAACTACGGCACCGGCTTCTCGGCGGGCGACCCCGTCACCGATTTCTCCCTGACGGAGGAACTCACCGTTTCCGGCGATATAACCGTTACGCTGCCGGAAGGTTTCTATACTCTTAGCATCGGCGACAAGACCGCTCCTTCGCCCAAGGTAGAGTGGTCCTTCTTCCTGACACCCGTAGCTTCCGGCGAACCTGTATGGGTGCCCGTGAAGAGCCTTGACGAGCTGAACTCGCTTGAGGGCAAAGACCTTGTCCTCGCCTGGTATTACAACGGTAAGTTTGAGATTAACCTCGCTCCTGAAATGCAGAAGTCCGCTCCTATCGACAACGGCAAGGCTGCATGCAAGGTCATGAACAACACCCAGACAGTGGCCGGCGGCGGACTTATCGGTTTCCGCGGCACGGACGATGCTGTCCCCGTACTTGGCGAAGACAACTCTTTCAAGGGTCTGGTGACTCTGCCTGAAGGCACATCGATTCTGAACATCGCCAAGACAGCCGACGGATATACCATCTACAACACCAATTGCGCCGTTCCCGGCTACCTCTGCCCCATGGAGGACCTCAACACCAACCGCAATTATCTGAACACTTCCGCTACCGCCTGGTATAACAATATCAGCTTCACCGGTGACGGCTATGTGAGCATATCGGAAAAAACACGCGATGACAAGAACATACTCAGCGCCACTACCAGCTGGAGCATGGGCGGTCCCAGCGAGTGTGTGTTCATGTACATCAGCCAGGAACTTGACCTCGGCCATATGTATCTGCTTTCACGCGCTTCCGACGCTCCCGAGTTCGCGGTGACTCCCACACCGGCCAACCACTCCACGATAGATGCTCCTCAGGAGGCTGCCGCAGGCAGTGAGTATGGCGTGGTGGAGGTCAAGTTCGCTTTCGGCGGCGCGGATGAGGCTGTCTACGACTCGGAAGCGGCCAAAACAGTGAGCGCCACATTCGACGGCGAAGACCTCGCCGCTGACCGTATAGTCTGCGACAACGCTAACCCTGCTGTCGTCAGGTTCTATCTGCCCGTCAACAAGGCAGGCGAACTCGCTGTGACTCTTCCCGAGGGATGGTACAGGCTCACGGCCGGTAACGAGACAGTGGCGAGTCCCGCTTACAGCTACTCTCTCAATCTCGCCGAGGTGCTTAAGGTGCTTGACGTTGAAATCGGCATCACTCCCGCCGACGGCTCGCAGGTGACCGCAATCGGCCAGATAGCCCTGACTATACCCGAGGGTGTTGAATATGACCTTAACCCCGCTATGGAGGAAGACGACGCCACACCTATGACCGCCACTATCAACGGCGTGCCCACCGACCTGCCGATTATGCAGACCCTGACCCTGTTCCGTTACCGTCCGGAGTTCAATGAGGCCGGTACTTACAGCTTCACTCTGGCCGAGGGATTCTATATCCTGACATTGGCAGACGGCACCAAGGGCTATTCTCCCGCCGTCACCACAACTGTTGAGGTGAACCCCGCCGGCGGTGTGCTTGACCTGGACTACACCGCTGTTCCCGCTCCCCGCTCCACAGTGGAGGGTGAACTCAGCCAGTTCTCAATCAAGTTTGAAGGTGTGACCGAGGTTGCCCTGGGCGATGCTGCCGACCGCAACGGCCTCACCGTCTCCATGGGTTCCAAGACCATGCACTACGATGAGGAGTTTACTGCCGATGCAATGGATGTCTCCGTCATGAAGTTCAACACACCCATCGAGGGTGACAACACCACAGTGATTGTTGACCTGGCCGAGGGCTTCTATGTCCTGACCCTGGAAGACGGCACAATGGGTAAGTCTCCAGAGGTACACTATAGCTTCACTCTCACCACTGCTGTTGGTATCGTGGCTATTCTGGGCGAGGACTTCACCGGTGACGTGTATGGCATAGACGGCGTATGCGTGATTCGTGACGCCAATGCCGCTGACCTCCGCAAGCTGGCTCCCGGCCTCTACATTATCGGTGGCCGCAAGTTTATGGTCGGCAAGTAAACATTATTCTACGGAAATATACCTTTTCGGAATATATATATATAGATAAAGGGGCACAGGCTTTCAGGGTCTGTGTCCCTTTTTTAACTGTCTCTTAATGCCATCTGAATATTCTGCCGGGTAAACTGTTTGTACAGACCCTCCGGATTTGTTAACTTTGTCCGGCAAATACGTATACGGATTGACCGAAAGTTCCGACATAAGGTGTGACAGACGCGGGTGGCTTTTCTGCATCCTCGTAGCCGTAGCGGGAAGCCTCATAGCCTCTCCCGACTCGCCGTTTTTCCATACCGGTATAATGCACATTGATTCCTCGTGGTTCATGTCAGGAGGGCGTTGGCTCATGTCGGGCCTGATTCCTTATGTGGATTTCGCCGACTCCAAAGGCCCGTTGCTGTGGCTTTTCTACGGACTGGGAAATATGCTTGACCCTACGGGATGGAACGGCACTTTGCTGCTGTTTATGGTTTATTACGTGTTTGTGTTGCGGATGGTGTGGCTGTCAGGACGTCTCATGCTCGGTTCGGAGCGAGGCGCCGCCTTTGTGGTCATTGCCATGTCTGTGGCTTACTGGGGAATCGGCCATGTGGAAAACAGGGCGGAGGATTTGGCGCAGTTGCCGCTCGCATATCTCGTTTACCTGGTCCTTAAGGCTTATGCCGGTTTGCGTATAACACGTTGGCAATACTTTTGGGCCGGCGTGGGCCTGGGCGCCATGCTTTTTGTGAAGTGGAATTTCCCGGCCATGCTGATGCCGCTTCCCCTGATTGCCCTCTGCCTGGATGCCAAAGGGTCTTGGAGCAGGGGAGTGCGGAGTTTCTGCCTCGGATTGTCCGGTGTCCTGGCTGTGGCCCTTGTCATATCTGTCTGGATGCTGTGCGCGGGTGCTTTCGTGCCCATGGTCGAAGAGTATTTCCTGAACACTTTAGCCACTGTGGACGGCAACGGGACCGCCTTGTCCGACGTTCTTAATGTGATAAGGACTTTTTTGCCCCGGCGCAGATGGCTTATCTGTTATCTGGTCTGCGTGCCCGCTGTCACTGTCGGACTATATGGTCGCAAAGGTTGGCTGCTTCCCCTTGCCATGCTGTGGATGCTCTTTCTCTCCACTTTACATTATATCCCTTACTATGACCGGATAGGGAATACTTATATGCTCTTCATTCCGGTGGCATTTCTGCTCTTGCTTTCCCGAATGGTCCGTCTGCGCAAATGGATGCTTGCGGCCGAGGGACTCCTTGTCGTTGCCGCGCTGTTCCACTATACGTGGGTGGAATATGCCCCTTCCGACCCGCTGGAAAAGAAAAGGGTGGAGCTGTTTTCGCGCATGAGCGACAAAGTGGCACGTCTTCATGCTCCTCGAATCCTGTATTTCGACAATCCGGACCTTGGCCTGGGTGTTCGCTCGCAGGGACTGCCGGGCAGCCGATATTGGGCCGGGCAGTTTGGCGCTACGCCTGAGATGCGGCGGGAGCAGAAACGGGCGCTCGAAGAGTGTGTCCCGGACGTGGTGCTGACCGATATGGATGTTACGCTTCCGGCCCGCTATGGCTATGTCTCTTCTCCCTCCGATACCATTTTGTCTCCCTCTTTGCGTAATGTTTCAGCTTATCGTGTCTGGTTTAAGAAGATGTGAGTGTCCGAGTTTTCGGGGAGCGTCTGTCGGGCTTACGGGATGCTTTCCGTGTATAAAAATTTGTAAAAGTAGGACGCTTGCTTTGTCGTTTCGTTAAAATTAAGTACCTTTGCAACCTAATATGTGCGTTGCACTCGTGGCCATGTCTACTTCTGTGTGCTTATGTACGAAGGGGTATGCGGTATATTTATCCATATCGACATCCCTGAATTGCAAGAAAATATAAAACAATACATAATTATAGCTATTTCTAATGGCAACTCTTGAAAAAATCAGAAAAAGATCAGTCTTGCTGATTGTGATAATCGGCGCGGCGTTGCTCGCATTTATCCTTTG
>URIC01000013.1 GCA_900547755.1 uncultured Bacteroidales bacterium | reverse complement strand
CCGCCGTTACTGACTTTGCCGACAACGACTACCCTACGCTGATAAAAGCCTTCAAAGAGAAATACGGAGGAAATGCTTTCGAGATAATATCTGACAATTCCACCATATGGAACCAAAACGTAACCTATCCCCGTTATGGCTTTGAGGCCATGTATGAGTGGAAAAATATGGACCCCTATTTCAAGTCCGGGTGGGAAGAAAGAGACTCGTGCTGGAGCCGATTCACCGCCGATTACATGAGTAAAACCACCACGCCGTTTGCCGGAATGACCGTCTCGCTCTCGCTGCACACCCCCTACCGCTCCGCCATACCCGGCTACCCTGAGATAGACGCGCTCCCCATAGACCCGGAAAGCAAACACTACCTGAAGGTATGCCGCATGGACGAAATGTACATATCCCGAATACTCGATGTGCTGAAACGCAGGGGAATTTACGAGCAGACAATAGTCGTCATCACAGGCGACCACATGGCTTTCGGACTTGCGGAAAAGCATCGTCCTCCGGAAATAGCCGATAAGGAGAAATACATACCGCTGATTGTGCTTAATTCCGGCTTCAAGACACTCACTCTACCCGAGACTGCAGGCCAGATAGACATATACCCCACTCTGCTTGACATACTCGGACTGGAGCAATACCGGTGGCCCGGAGTCGGCATCTCTCTGCTAAGGCAAAGCCCCGGAGCCGCCGTAATACGCACTCTTGAAAAACCGGACGGCATAACCCCCGAAGAATACGCCAGACAGACCCGAGCCTGGGCCATAAGTGACCAAATGATACGTGCCAACTATCTGAACGACTACTGATAGGCTGTGCTAATCTGGCATAAACAGCACCGCGAGATTTCAAGATTTGGTTCTGTGTGTTTATGGTTTAAAAAAAAAATATTAATTTTGCGTGGTCTGTGCGATTGCAGACCCAAAGAGAGAGTTTGACTTTGACACTTATGGATTTGGCGGAGATTTATACCCTCTAAGTCAGTACTTGCTTCCTAAGTCAGTACTTGCTTGCGCCTGAACCCATGTTGAATCTTACATCTTCTTATAGATTAACAGACTATAAAAATTATCCAAAAGCTAAATGGCACTCTGGTTTGAATGTAAAGTAAAGTTCGATAAGATGCAGGAGAACGGCTCTGTAAAAAAGGTAAACGAGCCTTATCTGGTAGATGCCCTCTCCTTTACAGAGGCAGAAGCCCGCATTATCGAAATGATTACCCCTTATATCAGTGGGGAATTCACTATCTCGGCTGTTAAAAAAACAAAAATATCAGAAATTTTCTGGAACGAGAACGGTGACAGATTTTATATGGTGAAGGTCATGTTCATCACTTTAGACGAGAAGACAGCAGTCGAAAAGAAGTCCGCATCGTTCATCCTTGTGCAGGCATCCGATTTCCGCAACGCTCTTGAGAATTTCGAGAAGGGCATGAGCGGTACAATGGCTGACTTCGAAATCGCTTCTATAACCGAGACGCCTCTGATGGATGTCTTCCCCCTTAACTCTCACCCTGACAACGAGGCTACCGCTAACTGATACCGATAAGCTATGGAAACAGAAATAGCACACAAGATAAAGGAGATAGACCGCAAGCTGGAGGGTACCGGCGCAAGCCTTGTAGCTGTATCGAAGTTTCACCCGGCACAGGCCATACAGGACGCCTACGATGCCGGACAGCGCATTTTCGGCGAGAGCCGTGTGCAGGAACTATTGGAGAAAGTGCCCCTTCTGCCCTCCGACATACAATGGCACTTCATCGGACATCTGCAAACCAACAAGGTCAAGGCTCTGATACCCCACGTATCCCTTATCGAGAGCATAGACTCCGAAAGGCTGCTCTCCCTGGTAGACCGTGAATCCGAAAAAGCAGGTAAGACGACACGTTTGCTGATGCAGGTGCATGTAGCGCAGGAAGAGACCAAAACCGGTTTTCTCCCCTCTGAACTGCTGGATTACTTCAAGGCACGAAAATTCGAGACTCTGAAAGCCACTCATATCTGCGGAGTGATGGGTATGGCCACAAATACAGACGACAGTGAGCGTATCCTCGCTGATTTCCACGCCATCCGAGGCATATTCGACGAAATAAAATCCCTCTGCCCGGACCTGCGCGGTTTTGACACAGTGAGTATGGGCATGAGCGGCGACTGGCCGTTGGCCGTGGAATGTGGCAGCACCTTGGTAAGAATAGGCACCGCCATCTTCGGAGAGCGTGATTACAGTCAAAAACAATAATTCCGTACCGGATGTTGAAACTATCCAGGCCCTTCACGGAGCAAATCACAACCCTTAAACCAGTGCCGGCATACCGGCAATACTTATTATGAGCAAACAAGCGATAGCGGCTACCGCCCCGAGGCAACAGAAGAACATCATGGCCATTGTGGTGATGTTTTTCCTGTTTGCCATGATTTCTTTTGTCACCAACCTCGCAGCTCCTCTCGGCACCATCTGGAAGAACTCCTATTCTTGGGCCGGCATGATGGGCAATATGATGAACTTCATGGCATACCTGTTCATGGGTATACCCGCAGGCAACCTGCTGTTGCGAATAGGCTATAAAAAGACGGCGCTATGGGCTATGGCTATCGGTTTCATCGGCCTGACCGTGCAATACATTTCCAGCCTCTTTGGCGCCGATGTCACCCTTTTTAACGTAGGTGACGATGCTTTGAGACTGAACTTCGCCATTTATCTCTTGGGAGCTTTCATTTCCGGCTTCTGCGTCTGTATGCTCAACACTGTGGTGAATCCGTTGCTCAATATCCTGGGTGGCGGCGGCACCAAAGGCAATCAGCTGCTTCAGGCCGGCGGTTCGTGCAACTCCCTGTCCGGCACTCTCACTCCTTTGGTGGTGGGTATGCTTATCGGCAATGTAACCAACAAGACATCCCTTACCGATGTAGCCCCGCTCCTATGGATTGCAATGGGTGTGTTCGCTGTTTCATTCCTTGTAATCCTCGCTGTAAGAATCCCTGAACCCAACATTAGCGACAAAAAGGTGAAATACAGCCATTCCCCGTGGAATTTCCGCCACACCGTATTAGGAGTAATCAGCATATTCTTCTATGTCGGTCTTGAGGTGGGAATCCCCGGCGTCCTTATATTTTACCTTTCGGACAGCGCTGTCTCGGGCATTACCGAGAACGCCACAGCCGTAGCCGGCGCTGTAGCGGCCATGTATTGGCTTCTGATGTTGGTGGGCCGCCTTTCATCGTCGGTAATCTCCGGAAAGGTATCCGGCCGCAACCAGCTCATCTTTGCTTCGGCCATTGCCATTATGTTGGTGATACTTGCCATATTCCTTCCCTCCGCCATCCGCGTGAGCATGCCCGCCTATTCCACGGCCGACGGCTTCAGCATGGCTGATGTTCCCGTGTCGGCGCTTATGCTTGTGCTATGCGGCCTATGCACCTCGATTATGTGGGGCAGCATCTTCAACCTCAGCGTAGAGGGCCTCGGCAAATACACCGCACAAGCCTCCGGCATCTTTATGATGATGGTTGTAGGCGGCGGCGTGATGCCCCTGATTCAGAATTATATGGCCGACACGATGGGCTATCTCAACTCTTACTGGCTTGTAGTGGCCATGCTTGCCTTTATCCTCTACTTCGCTTTACTCGGCAGCAAGAATGTGAATACCGACATCCCTACCGAGCTTGAAGACGACAAGGATGTTCCCCTTAACCTCTAAATTTACAAAATACCTGAAATATATTTCTAAAGACCCTAAAATGGATACGACTCTTCAGAATCGCGCAGCCAACAATATGCGTGTGCTGATTGCAGCAATGGTAGAAAAAGCCAAGTCCGGACACCCCGGCGGCGCTATGGGCGGCGCAGACTTCACAAGCCTGCTCTACTCACAGTTCCTCAATTATGACCCGGAAAATCCCACATGGATAGCCCGTGACCGCTTCTTTATGGACCCCGGACATATGTCACCCATGCTTTACAGCGTCCTTACCCTCACCGGTAAGTTCACCCTGGCAGAGCTGCAGCAGTTCCGTCAGTGGGGCAGTGTCACTCCCGGTCATCCCGAATTATGCCCTGAACGAGGCATAGAAAACGGGTCCGGACCTCTGGGACAAGGCCATGTAATGGCTGTGGGTTGCGCCATAGCGGAAAGATTCCTGGCTGCTCAATTCGGTGAAATCGTAGCTCACAAGACTTACGCATTTATTTCCGACGGCGGCATACAGGAAGAGATTTCCCAAGGTGCCGGACGTATCGCCGGTCATCTCGGGCTGCATAACCTGATTATGTTCTACGACTCAAACGAGGTGCAGCTCTCCACGACCGTCAAGGAAGTGACAGACGAGGACACAGCCATGAAATATCGCTCCTGGAACTGGAATGTGCTGGAAGTAAACGGCAGCGACCCCGTCGCCATGGCCAAGGCCCTGACAGAAGCCATAGACGAAAAAGAACGTCCCACCCTGATTATCGGTCACACCACAATGGCAAAGGGGTGTGTGACTGCCGAAGGAGACTCCTGCGAAGGATGGGTCAGCACCCACGGACAACCCCTCAGCAAGGCCGGCGTGGACCTGAACGCGACCATAACCCGTTTGGGTGGCGACCCTGAAAATCCCTGGATGATATGGGACGATGTGGCCGCTCTGTTCGCTGAACGCCGCAAAGAACTCAACGCCTACGCCGCAGAGCGCCATGCCGCAGAGCATGAGTGGGCAGCCGCCAACCCCGAAGCGGCCAAGCGTCTCAGAAATTACATAAATCACACCCTGCCGGAAATAGACTGGAACGCCATAGCCTGCAAGCCCGGTTGCGCGACTCGCGCCGCTTCCGCCACAGTGCTGTCGGTACTGGCCGAACATGTCCACAACATGATTGTATCCAGCGCCGACCTGGCCAATTCCGATAAGACCGACGGCTTCCTTAAGAAAACCCGTGCCCTGAGCCGCACTGACTTCGGCGGCGGCTTCCTGCATGCCGGTGTGGCTGAACTCACCATGGCCACGATAATGAACGGCATAGCGCTGCACGGCGGTACTTATGCCGCCTGCGGTACATTCTTCGTATTCTCGGACTACATGAAACCGGCCATACGTATGTCTGCCCTCATGGAGACCCCGGTGAAATATATCTTCACTCACGACGCCTTCCGTGTAGGCGAGGACGGTCCTACCCACCAGCCCGTGGAACACGAAGCCCAGATTCGTCTTTTAGAAGAGATGCGCAACCTTTCCGGCAAACCGGCGATTCTTGTGTTCCGTCCTGCCGATGCCGCCGAGACCATCCAGTCCTGGCGTCTGGCAATGGAGAACAACGACTGTCCTTCGGTACTGATACTCACCCGTCAGGATGTTCCTGACTTAGGAGGTGACGACCGCAGAATACAAGCCGAACAGACATGCCGTGGCGGATATGTACTCCAGCAGACCAAGGAAGGAAACCCGGACATAGTATTGGTAGCCAACGGAAGCGAGGTGAGCCTGCTATGCGAAACCGCCGAAGCGCTGGCCGCCGAAGGCGTAAATGCCCGTGTTGTCTCCGTTCCCTCTATCGGACTCTTCCTGCGTCAGGACAAAGAATACCGCGACTCCGTAATTCCCGAGGGAGTGAAGATTTTCGGTCTCACCGCCGGTGTGCCTTCCACCCTCTACCCGCTCATGAAAGGGGACTGGAAGGTCTACGGCATGCAGCGTTTCGGAGCCTCAGCTCCTTATAAAGTCCTGGACCAGAAATTCGGTTACACCAAGGAGAATATTTTAACCGAAATTAAACAATTTTTACAATAAGAGCGTTTTATTTGAAAAAAAATTGTAACTTTGCAGGTATCACAGGTGGAAACATCCGGGTTTATAAAATTGTTATAAGCTGATATTGAGCAAAATAACAAAATAGTATTAAGGATAACCATACATCTCACCTTGCAAAACAACAGAATAAAACCATAATATAATATAGAAAAAAATGAAGAAAGCAGCTTTACTTGCACTCGCATGTGCTTCCCTCTTCGGGGCTTCCGATGTCAACGCACAGGAAGTAAGCTACGTTGAGGACTGCAGCCAGGGTCTGCTGGTCAACCCTATGAAGTCAAACTGGTTCATCACGGCTGAAGGTGGTGCCAATGTACTCTTCTCAGACCATGACACTCAGGCAAAATTCCGTGATAGAATAGGTGCGACCGCAAACATCTTCTTCGGTAAGTGGTTCACTCCTATATGGGGATTCCGCGTCGGTGTTACAGGCATGATTCCCAAAGGTGTCACGACAGCTACCGGATACTTCCGCGACCCTCACAGCTCGATTATCAGTGAGGCCAACGGCCACACATATTACACAGAGCGTCTGGCTATTCTGGGTCCCACAGCCGAATTGATGTTCTCCCCTACCAACTGGCTTTGCGGTTACAATCCCAACCGTATCTATAACGGTGTAATCCACGCAGGTATGGGTGGATATTGGACATTCAACCACAGAAGCGGAGACCACAAGTGGCACAACGCCCACAACCGCACGTTAGCCGCCAATTTGGGTTACACCAACAATTTCCGTCTGAACAAGCACATCGATGTCTTCCTGGATGTCAACGCCACCGTAATGGACTACACTACAAATGACGATTTGTACGACGGCAATAAGTCAAACAAAAATATGACAGCCGTGGTAGGCGCACAGGTAGGTATCACATACAACTTCGGTAAATCCGACTGGAATTGTCCTGTCACAGCCGTTTGCCCCACCTGGAAATACACAGATGCCGAAGGCGACGCCCTGGCTGCCCGCCTGGCCAATGCCGAGAACAAGGTCCGCGACCTGCAGCGTCAGCTTGACGACTGCCTGAACCGTCCTGACAAGGACTGCGAGAACGCAGCGGCTTTGGCTACTATCTACTATCCTATCAATATATCCACTCTCTCCAAGCGTGAGGTGACACTGGTACAGTCCATGGCAATGACAATGAAGGCCAACCCCGACAAGAAGTATATCCTGACTGGTTGGGCCGACAACTACACCGGTAACGATAAAATCAATACCCGTCTGCGTCAGGAACGTGTGAACGGTGTCAAGGATTGTCTGGTCAAGGCCGGTGTGCCCGAGAATCAGCTCGAGACACGCATCGACGCCAACAATCTCACGGACTTCGGTCTGAAAGGCGCCCAGTTCGACCGTGCAGTGACAATAATCGAAGCCGACAAGTAAGATTCAGTCGCCAGCGCATACTGACGTATAATATTTTAAACAAGGGGGACGTGTCTGCGAAAAAAGACACGTCCCTTTTGTTTATACACACCGGCCTTGGGAAATTAGGCGGAATGAGATTTTTTTGCTAACTTTGTGTCGTTTTTGCGCTTATGCCGTTCCTCTCGCTCTCTTTATATGACTCAGTCCGGCTGTATGGCTCGGACGGCATAAGCCCGTGTCATTTAATGATTGCTATCCATGGCCAAGAATAACAACGAAGCTGAAAAAAATATTATGGGAGAAGGCCGTAAGGCTTTTACCCCGGACTCTTACCTGGAAGAACATCAGGAGTTTGACAAGTGCCCTACTATCTTTATGGAAAATATGGTGCTTTACCCCGGTATGTCTATTCCTCTGACCCTGACGGATGCGGAGGACATAGAAGTAGCTCAGACAGCGGAGTCCAAAAAGGAAGAAATCTTCTTCGTATGCCTGCGTCCCGAGAGCGATAAATCATCTCGCCAGGAAGAGGATGTCCCCCAAAAACAGGACTCCGGGAACGGGACCGCCGATGTAAACGGCGAAACACCTAAACTTACGGCGGCCCAGAAGCGCAAACAGGTGCAGGACAGCGCATACTCCGTAGGCGTTATGGCCTCTATATTCCGGTCTGTGCATACTGAGCAGGGGCTTGAGATATACCTGCATACCTACAATGCCGGCCGTCTGCAGCGCATCGTATCCCAAAAGAATGGTTTAGTCACTTCGAAAGTCAAGATACTTCCGGAGCTGTTCCCCAAAGACAACGACCTTGAGATGCCGGTGTTGATGCAAGAAATCAACAACACCTACGAGCATATACTCAACACCATCGGGATGGACGAGACCCGGGAAGTGCTGAAATCGTTCAATGAGCTTGACCATCCACTCTCCAAGCTGAACTTCGCCTCGGTCAACTCCCCGTTGGATACGGCAAGCAAACAGGATTTGCTGGAAACACGAGACCTGAAGATGCGAGCCCAGAAACTGGCTATGGCTCTGAATATGTCATCCCAGTTGGTTGACCTCAAAGCGCAGATTGCGCAGAAAACTTCCCAGACCCTCAGCCAACAGCAGAAAGAACACTTCCTGCGTCAGCAAATCAATGCCATGCAGGAGGAACTGGGCGGCGCCTCAATCGAGGACGAGGAGATGGACGAGCTGGATGCCCGGGCCGAAAACAAGAAATGGAGCGCTCAGGTACGCAAACATTTCGACAAAGAGATGCGACGTCTGGAGCGTTTCAACGCCTCAAGTCCCGAATACGGTATTCAATACGGTTATCTGGAAACAATGCTCGACCTGCCTTGGGATGTATATTCCAAGGACAACCTTGACATTGACAAGATCGAGGAGCAATTGGAGAAAGACCATTACGGACTGGAAAAGGTAAAGGAACGCATCGTAGAGCATGTCGCTGTTATGAAGCTGCGTCAGGACATGAAAGCCCCCATAATGTGTCTGTACGGCCCTCCCGGCGTGGGTAAGACTTCGCTGGGCAAAAGCATAGCCGAGGCCCTGGGACGCAAATATGTGCGCGTGGCCCTGGGCGGTGTACACGATGAGGCGGAAATACGCGGCCACCGCCGCACATACGTGGGAGCGATGCCCGGTCGCATTATATCCGGTATTCTCAAGGCAGGCACCGGCAATCCGGTATTTGTGCTGGATGAGATAGACAAGATTGGCAAGGACATGAAAGGGGACCCCTCCACCGCACTGCTGGAAGTGCTGGACCCCGAACAGAACAACAAGTTCCATGACAATTATCTGGATGTGGACTATGACCTCTCGAAGGTGATGTTCATAGCGACAGCCAATAATCTGGACACTATCTCGCGTCCCTTAAGAGACCGCATGGAGATTATTGAAATCTCCGGATACGTAGCCGAAGAGAAAGTGGCTATAGCACAGCGACATCTCATTCCCCGTATTCTTACAGACCATGGCCTGGCGGCAGATGAAGTTACCTTTACGGAAGAAGCCGTACGCCATATCATAGACAATTACACCCGGGAAAGCGGCGTGCGCCTGCTTGAGAAAAGACTTGCCAAGGCCATACGCCGCCTGGCAGTGAAACGGGCCCGTGGCCACGATATGGAAAAGACAGTGACCGTAGAAATGCTGCACGACCTCCTGGGCCCTGAGCTTGTACACCCGGACATCTGGGAGGCCGATATGCCTGCCGGTGTGGCCACCGGTCTTGCCTGGACAGCCGTTGGCGGAGAGATTCTCTTCATCGAGACATCGCTGACTCCGGGTAAAGGTGAGAAACTGACCATCACCGGTCAGTTAGGCGATGTGATGAAGGAGTCGGCCACATTGGCGATGCAGTATCTGAAAGCCCATGCCGACACCCTGAATATAGACCCGGCACTCTTCGATTCTTACCACGTACACCTTCATGTGCCGGAAGGCGCCATTCCCAAAGACGGACCGTCGGCCGGCATAACCATGACCTTGGCGTTAGCCTCAGCCTTCACTCGGCGCAAAATACGTCCGCGCCTGGCTATGACCGGAGAAATAACTCTGCGAGGAAAGGTACTGCCGGTAGGCGGCATAAAGGAAAAGATTCTCGCTGCCAAACGTGCCGGCTGCCAGACGGTGATGCTGTGCAGCGAGAACCGCAAGAATATCGAGGAAATAAAAAAAGAATACATCAGTGGCCTCACCTTCCACTATGTGGATACCATACAGGAAGTAATAGACTTTGCTCTGACCGACGAAACAGACACCGGACTTCCCCCGCTCCGACCCAGAAAGCCCGAAGAGACTCCGAAAACAGTGGAATGATGTGCATTTTTTAGCCCTTAAAACAATTTTTAATATAATTTATAAGACCGGACGACTTTTTTTTGCCGTCCGGTCAAACTTTTTAAGGAATCATTCGTTTTTATATTATATAATTCAAAACAATAATCTCTACAATTATGAGTGCAAAAGAATCTTTTAAGAGACGTCTTCTCGGGCTGCAAGGCAACCTGTTGAATTTCGCATACCAGCTCACGACAAACCGGGAACAGGCTGAGGATTTGCTCCAGGACACTACCCTTAAGGCTCTTGACAATGAGGAAAAATACGTTGACAACGTAAACTTCAAAGGATGGATTTTCACCATCATGCGCAATATCTTCATCAACAATTACCGCCAGACCGTACGCAAGGCCACGGTAATTGACCAGACCGAAGACCTCTATCACCTCAACGTGAGCCAGAACAGCGGTCTCGACTCTCCCGAGGGTACAATCGCCATAAAAGAAATTAACCACGCCATCAACTCGTTCTCCGACGAATACCGTATCCCCTTCTCAATGCACGTAGCCGGATACAAATATCAGGGAATAGCCGAGAAGATGGACCTCCCGTTAGGCACCGTGAAGAGCCGTATTTTCTTCGCTCGCCAGCGCCTCCAGACCATTTTGCGTGACTACCGCTAAAAGTCACACTTTGGCACACCCCGAAAAGAGCAATTAATTTTATATACTATAAAAAGCATATATTATAAAAACACACAAGCCGAACTACGGCACAAGTATGCGCGCCCCGACTTCCAGGTCAACGGACCTGCGGGACGCACTGCGAAAAAAAGAAAAGTCCGTACAGAAACACTCAGTATTGGCTCGCCATTATACAAGACGGACTAATTAGAGATTATTTGGATTAAGAAACCTGCAGGCCGGAGGGCTTGCAGGTTTCTTAATCTTTAACCATAAACAAAACAATAAGTCCTATATAGGACAATGTAGAGTGTTTCAATAGAACTTGGCGAGCTGTTCCGCGAGGATAGTGGCTCGCGTTACTCCTGAAGTGCGCCACTTTAATTCGCCATTCTTGAAAATCATGAGTGTAGGCACTGACGATACATTCATTTTGGACGCAAGCTCACTGTTTTTGTCTATATCGACGGTAATGATGCGAGCCTTACCGGCCACTTTGGCACTCAAATCTTCCAGAATAGGGTGCATAGCCTTGCATGGTCCGCACCATGTCGCGAAGAAGTCGACCAACACAGGGGTATCAGAATTAATTATTTCTTCGAATTTTTCCATAATTGTTACTTAAATTTAATGATTATATTTCATAACAACAGGAAGGATACTATAGTTCATACGTGTTCCTTAAGACTCGGATTTCAAGCCTCAAGCAGACTCATGCCGGCAAGTTCGGCCCGCAGGAAACGTCCTGTGGGGGTGTCCGTATCGGCTATTTCCTCAGGGGTGCCTTCCCCTATTATAGAGCCGCCTCCCTCGCCGCCTTCCGGTCCCATATCTATGATATGGTCAGCAAGTTTGATTACGTCCAGGTTATGCTCTATTATAAGTAGGGTATTGCCTTTGTCGGCAAGATTCGATAGAGTCCGCATCAGAACACGTATGTCCTCAAAATGCAGACCCGTGGTAGGCTCATCAAGCAGGAAGAGCGTGCGGCCGGTAGCTTTCTTAGACAGCTCGGTGGCCAACTTGACCCTCTGGTTCTCGCCACCGGAAAGAGTGGACGAAGGCTGTCCGAGAGTGATGTATCCAAGACCCACATCCTGCAAAGCCTTGAGCTTGCGCAATATAGTAGGTTGAGCGGCAAAGAACTCAGCGGCCTTATCCACCGTCATCTCCAGGACATCGGCTATTGATTTGCCTTTGAAGCGCACCTCCAGGGTCTCACGGTTATACCGTTTGCCGTGGCACTGCTCGCATGGGACAAGGACATCAGGCAGAAAGTTCATCTCAATGGTGCGGTAACCATTGCCTTTGCATACCTCACAACGGCCTCCACTTACGTTAAAGGAGAAACGACCCGGTTTGTATCCGCGTATCTGTGCCTCTGGAAGTGCGACAAATAACTTGCGGATATCAGCGAAAAGGCCGGTATATGTAGCGGGATTGGAGCGCGGAGAACGGCCCAAAGGACTTTGGTCCACACTCACCAGCTTGTCTATATTCTCCAGACCTTTTATTTCCCGATATGGAAGCGGAGGTTGCTGTGAGCGATATAGCTCGCGGGAGAGAATCGGCGTCAGGGTGCCGTTGATGAGCGATGACTTACCGGAACCACTGACACCCGTCACCACATTCAGTTTACCGAGAGGAAGATGGAGGTCCACATTCTTAAGGTTATGGCCGGAGGCACCAAGCAAACGCAAATACTGACCGTTGCCCTTACGGCGCTCTTGAGGCACCGGTATGGAACGACGGCCTGTGAGATACCTGGCTGTAAGGGTGTCGGCGCGAAGCATATCGCGCGGACTGCCCTGGTACATGACTCTGCCTCCCGCTTCTCCAGCACCCGGACCGATATCGACTATATAGTCGGCACGAAGCATTATGTCCTTGTCGTGTTCCACCACAATGACTGTGTTACCTACATCGCGGAGATTACAGAGAGAGTTGATGAGACGTACGTTGTCGCGCTGATGGAGACCGATGGAAGGCTCATCCAGAATGTAAAGGACGTTTACGAGCTGCGACCCAATCTGTGTGGCAAGGTGTATACGCTGGCTCTCGCCGCCGCTGAGAGTAGCTGAAGGACGAGCGAGACTCAGATATCCGAGGCCCACGTCTACCAGAAAGCGCAGACGTGCGGCTATCTCTTTGATTATCTCTTCACCTACAGTCTTGTCCTTTCCTTCAAGTCTGGAGGGGAGAGCCGTCACCCATTCAAGAAGGCTGGAAATATCCATGGCGGCCACATCGGCTATGTTCTTGTCGTCGATAAAGAAATGCAAGGCCTCCCGGTTGAGACGAGCGCCTCCGCACTCCGGACAAGCGACAGTGGAATAGAACTGTCCGCTCCATTTCTTAGCCTTGGCACCCGCCTCATCATCCTGCTGCATCTCGATGTACTTCAGTATACCGGTATAAGGGGCGTTACAGTGGGTGTAGCTCATAGTGGAGTTCTCCAGATGAAGACGGGCATCGGTTCCGGAGAGGATGTCGGAAATACACTCTTCGGGAAGATTGGCTATAGGAGTCCTGACAGTGCAGCCATAGAGCTTGCATATAGCCTCTATCTGCCAGAAAAGCAATGAGTTTTTGTACTTTCCGAGGGGCTCTATGCCACCGGAGTAAATACTCTTCGAGGGGTCGGGAATCAGCTTCTCACGGTCAATGATATTTACCGTGCCGAGACCCTTGCATCGCGGGCAGGCTCCCTGGGGCGAGTTGAATGAGAAGTTGTGGGGCGCAGGCTCGGCGTAAGAGATACCATTCTCCGCGTCCATGAGTAGCTGAGAGAAATACCTGACATCCGCCCCCTCGGCATCGGCCACCATCATCTGCTTGCCGCCCATCTTAAGTGCTTGTTCCACAGATTCCGTGAGGCGACGTATGTCATCGCCGGTGGCACGCATACGGTCTACGACCAATTCTATTGAATGGTTCTGATAACGGCTCAGTTTCATGCCGGAGGTAATCTCACGCAATTCACCATCCACACGTACACGCATAAAACCTTTCTTCTGAAGGCTCTCGAAAAGGTCCTTATAATGACCCTTTCTATTCTTGACCAGTGGCGCGAGTATATAAATCCTTTGGTTATCGTAGAGTTGCGAAATCAGCTCCACTATCCGGGGCACGGAATACTTCACCATAGGAAGGCCTGAAACGTAGCTGCGGGCCTGGCCGACACGAGCATACAGAAGACGCAGGAAGTCGTAAATTTCCGTAACCGTGCCAATTGTGCTTCGAGGGTTGCGGTTGGTAGTCTTCTGCTCGATGCTTATTACCGGACTGAGGCCTGTGATACGGTCCACGTCGGGACGCTCCAGGCTGCCCAGAAGATGACGGGCATAAGCCGAAAAAGTCTCTATATATCGTCGCTGACCCTCGGCGTAGATAGTGTCAAACGCGAGGGAAGACTTGCCGGAGCCGCTGAGACCTGTGACCACGGTAAGTTTTCCATGAGGGATGCTGACATCTATATTCTTAAGATTATGGACCCGGGCGCCTGTGACCTCCACATTCGCCTCGGGCATCATTGAAATGTCATTCATAAGTAAGAGGCTGTTTAAAAACAACTGAAATGGCGGTGGAGTTTACTCTGTGGTTTCGCCGCCGGCAGAGCCGGAGTCGTCACCGCCTGAAGTACCGGAACCGCCCCGATAGTTAATGATGTTGATGTCTCCGCTCAACTTGTAATGCTTACCGTCGGCCCCCTTGGCGTCTATCACATAGAAATAAACGCCCGGCTTTACCAACTTGCCTCTATGCTTGCCGTCCCATCCTTGCAGCGGGTCTGTAAAATGGAACAGTTGCTCTCCGTGCCGATTGAAAATCCAACATTCAAACTCCACGATGCTTCGAAAACTGACCTTCCACTCGTCGTTCACTCCGGGTGTCGCGCCAGGTGAGAACGCGTTGGGGCAGATAAGCTGCGAGTCACCTATGTTGACGGTGTATGTCTCCCCGTAAGCCTCACATTCGCCACTGGAGTTAGAGCCGATGTAACGCACATAAGTAGTGCCCTGTTCGCGGAAAACGTAGTTCAAATCCTGCTCGTTGAAACGGTAAATCAGATTCTCGAAATCAGGGTCTGAAGCCAATTGCCACTCGTGATGGATTACAGCATCGGTACACTCGGCCGTGAATGTGATATCCGCCGGAGCGCTTCCGCCGAGTCCGTCAGTGTCCCCGCCATTGATTATATTGGAACGATAGTCGGGGTCTTCGCTGACGGGTGTCTGTACCGCCGATGTATGGACATCTACGGAGAAAGCGGGAATCACGTCGCTCTCGGCTTCCTGTAACCAGTTCCACTGCTTGAGAAATTTGTCACCGCTGATACGGAACCGGGTATCGGCATAAGCCGGCGGAATGACACGCAGGGTTTCGGAAACCTCTTCAAGGAGGTCCGTTTTCTCCACATTTATGTACTGAGCTGCCTCCTCATCCCACTCCTGAGTGGTGTAAGACAGCTCTATGTCCTGGGAGAGGGTCATCATCCTGCCGTTGATGGTGTAATAATGCAGAGGTGTACCCTCCATTGTCAGATGCAGAGTGGTCATGCCGCACTCCTGAGTGTCTGCGGCACCGATGGCCCGTAGCCAAAGGCGATGGGGAGAATAGTCCGCTACCCAATAGTAATGCCGGTCGGTGCCCTCCTCTATTATATAGCCCATATCACCCTCTACCTGTACAAGCGTCGTCTCCCTGCCGGAGATGGAAACGCCTGTGACCTCTTCGGCATATCCGCCTCCCAAGGTACTGTATTTATACCATTTGACCTGTCGGTCGGAAGTCGCGGTATAGGTGGCGGACACCCCTTTTACGTCGTAGACGACATATATCCTGTCAAGGCCGGTAGACTTGTCCGGGGACTCTTCAAGAACTTTAAGAGAGGAACCTGTGAACGAGAGGCCTGCGGCATGAACCGAGATAGCCACACATAAGAGCAGCGCGGAAAGTAAATATTTCGGGAAGGAGTAATGTCTCATATTGCTGTAATGCTTCTATATAAAACGTCCCCGAATGGGTATTTATTGTGCAGGGTGGAAGACAGTGTCAGCGACTTGCGAGCAGGGACAGGACAGCCTTGTCAAAGTCAGCGTCCGGGAGGTCCCAGGCAAGCGGATAAAGTTTAAAGCCCCGGCGCTCCATCCCCCGGTACCATGTCATCTGACGTTTGGCAAACTGATGGATAGCTATCTCGAGGTCATGCTTCATACGCTCACGGGAGATACGGCCTGTGACGCATTGGGTAACGAATTTGTACTCAAGTCCGTAGTATTCCAAATCCTCAACTGACACACCGTTCTTCAACAAAGAAAGCACCTCCTGCTCCATACCTTGAAGCAGGCGTGAATCAAGACGCTCGGAGATACGCCTACGGCGGGCATCGCGAGGAATGTCAACAAGTATAATCAACGAATCCGGCGGAATAGCCGTCTTACGGTCCACCGTAGCAGCCGCTTCGGGATGCTCCTCGTAATATGTCTGTATTTCAATGCCGCGAATGGCTCGGGCACATGTGTCTACATCGCTGACGTTGTGCAACTGTTTCTTGGCCGCAAGAATTTCAGTAAGCTCTGCAAGAGACTTTCCGGCCAAGGAAAGACGCAACGCCTTATTCTCAGGAACTTCAGGCAGACGCAGACCGGCGAGAACAGCCTCCACATACATGCCGGTTCCTCCGCAGAGGATTACATTCTTGCCTCGGGTCCGGATGTCCGATTCGGCACGGGCATAATCGCGCAGGAACTCATGCAGATTATATTTGTAACCGGGAGGACAGATGTCAATCAGATGAACGGGGACATCGCCGTATTCGTCAAGGTCCTTGCCGGTACCTATATCCATACCCCGATACACCTGGCGTGAGTCGCCGCTTATGATTTCGGCATTCAACATACGTGCCAGGCTTACGGCACGCCGGGTCTTGCCACAGGCGGTAGGTCCGACCACAGCCATAAGAGGCAATGTGCCCCCTGAGAGCGCGGAAGCAATCTCAGGGGGTATATCAAAACTCGCGGATATGGGCAAAGACATCTTTATTCGTAATAAGAGCGGCGGATATGTTTACGCCACCAGCGTTTTAATTTAAAGAAAGATGTGTCCGAATTGAACAGGGAAATGCGTATCCACTTGTCATCCGAGAAGTCAATGTCATCAGCGAAAATCTCGCGTAGCGTAAACGAGGGATGATAATGGTTAAGCCTGATGCGTCGCTTCCCTTTCTCATCATACATCTTGCTGGTCACAGTCACCAGAGCTATACGTGAGATGTCAGCCAGACAGATGCTTGTGAAGCGGTCCGGAGTGTCGTTGTAGATGGACTTCAGTCTATCCGAGCTTATCCAACATCCGTCAGCCGCAAGATGCGGATAATCTTCTTCCTTACCCGGCAAAAAATAGAAATAGCGAAGCACCTTGCGTCCGGCAGAATCCGCCAGGGTACGTCCGTAGAAGAATCGCAGGACACCGTCCTTCACACCTGTCTGTTCCACAATGGTACTTCTGATTTCATGCTCATGGAAACCGCTGACATTCCTCTTGATAATGAACGGAGTGTCAATTATCTCCGAATCGTCACTGATGCGCGTATCGCCCAAACCGGGAGAGGACATATACAGGGAGTCGCCTGCAATTACATAATAACGAATGTATGTACGTGTGCCGAGCGCATTGATGTCCTCAGGAGTAAGCAGCTCATCTCTGTCTTTAAGGTCCAGGTAGAGGTTGTAGTATCTTATCGCAAAGTAAAGGATATCGAAAAGATAAACACTGATGGCCACCATGGAGAAGACAATGCGGTCACGAGGAGTGATACTGGCGTCAGAATACTCCTTTATATAGTAGGCATATATTATGACGGTTATAATAACGTAGACCAGCATTATGTTGCGGAGCAGAAAGGCGCTCTCGTTGCTGTAAATAATGCCCACTCGCCCTCGGTCAAGCGTATTGCCGTTGGTAATCTTGCAGTTCACGCATAGGGAAAGCCTTTTTCTGTGCAGGTACACAAAGACGGTAATAAACAACCCGGTAGGCGCAAGAATCAGACTCTGCAGATACGGAGTGTCAAAGAACACATACTCATTGGGCAAGTCAACTATACCCCAGACGTTTATCACATTGACCGCGACAAGCAGCACAGTGTATGTGGTGACAATTATAAAGAATAGATAAGGGACTATGGAACACGTCTCCCTGCGGTTGTATGAGGAGGAGACCACCTGATAATACAGGAACAATGCTATAGCTGTAGAATCAATAGGAGCTAAGTATGGAGGAAGAACCATAGTCAACACATGGAGCAAAACGAGGCTCAACATGGACACCGCCACGTTGCGCCACATCAGGAATATCTGTTCCGTGTTTACTTTTTGAAATTCTCTTATCATCTTAGGACAACTCTTCTACGAAAATTACGAAGGATAATTAAAATCCGGACTGTGTTTATATAAAGTAAAGAGTATGACAAAGGGGAACCCCATAAGGTTCGTCTTTATATTAATAACACATTAGAAAGAAAAAATATTTCTAAAATGCGATTTTTTTATTTCAGACGGGTCTCAAGGAAGTCAAGCACCTTGCGGTAAAGCTGCACACGCGCGTTACACATACGCAGTGAGTGTTCAAAACCGGTCCATGCCACCATGTCGAAAAGTTTTCCCTCGGCAGTGAGCTTAGAAGTGTATTTCAGAGTGTTATAGAAATGCACGTTGTCATCGCTTGTACCGCTCATTATCAAGAGCTTGGAATTAAGGTTGCCGGTTCGGAGCAGAGCGGAAGCGGTGTCATATCCGGACTCGTTCTGCTGGGGAGTGGTCATATAACGCTCGGTGTAGATAGAATCGTAGTAGCGCCAGTCGGTGACGGGGGCCATGGAGATACCGGCCTTGAAGGGAGTGTTCGGGTCTGTCAGCTCCATAAGAGTCATGTAGCCGCCATAGCTCCAGCCGAAGCAAGCCATACGTGAGGAGTCGATGTACGGAAGTCTGGAGAGGTAGTTGGCGGCGGCGAGCTGGTCCTCGGTCTCACACTTGCCAAGCTGTCTGTACACACAGTCGCTCCAGGCACGAGAACGGAAACCGGTACCGCGTCCGTCCACACATGCCACCACATAGCCCTGGTCAGCGAAATAGTAAAGGCCGTCCAAACCCCAGCGGTTCTTCACCTCCTGGGATTCGGGACCGTTGTACTGATATGTGAGCAACGGGTACTTCTTGGAGGGGTCGAAGTCGGCAGGCTTGATTATGTAGGCATCCATGTCCTGACCGACGGCGTTGGGGATACTGAGGAACTCCTTTTTGGGAGCGGAGGCATAACGCGCAGCATATTCGGCGTTCATCTCCAGGTCTGCAATCTTGCCCTTAAGCGAATGGAGCGTGTACTGTGTGGGTGTAGTGGCGTTGCTGTAAGTGCGGACATAGTACTGGCACCCTTTACTAAAGGCGGCACTCTCCCACCCCTTGCCGGGATTGAGCATCTTCACTCCCTGAGCGGAAACACGTGCCACGTTGCGCTGCGAGGAACCCTCCTGGGTTGTCTGTATGAAGTACTCTTTGACTGCGGGGTTATATCCGTAGTATGCAGTGACATAATAATTGCCGGAAGTAAGCTGACGGGTGAGCTTTCCGTTGTAATCGTAAAGGTAGAGGTGACGGTAGCCTGTGCGGTCAGAGCCAATTACAAAGCGGTCGGCCATATAATCCACCATCTGGTATGCTGAGGGACTAAGCCATGCCTCGGAAGTCTCGTGCATAATCATCTTGGAGACTGTGCTTCCGGGATTCACGGAATAGAGTTTGAGGTCATTCTGGTCGCGGTTGAGAATCATGACCATCAGACGGTCAGGTGTGCCTCCATATTCCATAGAGGGCACGTAGTCCTTTTCGCCAATGGGAAGGTCCATCACCTTGGTGACACGGGAATCCACATTATATGTCTTTACCTGAACACGCGAATTGTTGTCGCCGGCCAAAGGATATTTATATACGTATTCTCCGGGATATTTGGCATACTCCTCCACGGGGTCGCAATATCCGGAATAAATGTCAAAGTGATAGACGGGAACCTGACTCTCGTCGAATGTGATGAAAGAGAGAGAGGAATCATCGGGCGCCCAGCGCATTGTATTGAGAACGCCGAACTCCTCCTCATAGCCCCAGTCGGGTGTGCCGTTGATAATCTTACCTTCCGCGCCGTCCTTGGTAATCTGAAGTTCGGTGTCGTAGTCAAGATTGGAGATAAATATATTGTTGTCGCGCATAAAAGCGACCATACAGCCGTCATGGCTTATTACAGCGCCACGCTGCTTACCTCCTTCGGAGACCCGCTTCATCGTACCGCGGGCTATATCGTATACAAAGTGCTGTGCGCGAAAAGAGTAGCGGTAGATACCCTCGGTGTCGTTCCAAAGAAGAATGTAACGTCCGTTTTCAGAAATTGCATATCCGTCAAATTCACTGATTTTAACGTCTCCCTTGATATTGTCAACGCTGAAAACCGTCTCCACGAACTTGCCGGTCTTGTAACTGTACTTTTCTATACTCTTGCCGTCGGCAGAGACACAAAGATAGCTGACGCCATCGGGCATAGGTTTCATTTCCTTTATGCTCTTCGGAGCATTCTGGTGGATATCGCAATAATCCTCTACTGTGAGATTCTGTGCAACCGCCGTGCCGCAAGCTGCAAGCGCCACACAGAAACAGGCTGCATATCTGGATATATTCTTCATTTGGTTAGAGTTATTAAGGAATGGTATTAGATTAAAAATGAAGCGGCATCCGCCCCGAGAAGAGCAGATGCCGTAAGAGATTTATCAGTAAGCGCGAGCAAAAATCACGCGACGGTGAGAAGGCTTGCCGGTAACCATGCAGACGCCTTCTTCTTCGGGAGCGTCCAAAGGTATGCACCTTATAGTAGCCTTGGTCTCGTTCTTGATGCGTTCCTCTGTCTCGGGGGTTCCATCCCAATGGCAGAGCAAGAAGCCGCCTTCTTCGATTTTCTTCTTGAACTCGTCGTAGGAGTCGACCTTCACGATGTTGGAGTCGCGGTAAGCAAGCGCCTTCTTGTAAATGTTTTCCTGAATATCTTCGAGGAGGTGTTCTATATGTTCCTCTATGCCCTCCAAAGGTAATGTTTCCTTTTCAAGTGTATCGCGTCGCATGAGTTCCACAGTGCCGTTTTCAAGGTCACGGGCACCGATGGCAAGACGCACCGGAACGCCTTTCAGCTCATAGTCTGCAAATTTAAAGCCGGGACGACGGTTGTCCGCATCGTCGTACTTGACACTTACACCGGCCTTCTCAAGATTCTCCACAATAAGTCTGACGCGAGCGGAGATGGCGTCGCGCTGCTCGTCGTTCTTGTAAA
This sequence comes from uncultured Bacteroidales bacterium, assembly GCA_900547755.1. Lineage (GTDB taxonomy): Bacteria > Bacteroidota > Bacteroidia > Bacteroidales > Muribaculaceae > Lepagella. Next base: position 21,195 of record URIC01000013.1, on the reverse strand, counting down.
TAGGAACGATTACGACCTGTATGGGGGCGAGATGCGGAGGCAGGACAAGTCCGTTATCATCTGAGTGAGTCATAATCAAAGCGCCCATGAGGCGAGTGCTGACACCCCAGGAAGTAGCCCATACGTACTCCGGCTGGTTCTCCTTGTTCATGAACGTCACGTCAAAAGCCCTGGCGAAGTTCTGGCCCAGGAAGTGGGAAGTGCCGCTCTGCAGAGCCTTGCCGTCCTGCATCATAGCCTCGATGGTATATGTATCCAAAGCACCGGCAAAACGCTCGTTAGGGCTCTTGACACCGACAACTACAGGAACGGCCATATAACGGCGGGCAAAGTCGGCGTATACGTTAATCATCTGGACGGTGCGCTGGCGGGCCTCCTCGGCCGTAGCGTGGGCGGTATGTCCCTCCTGCCAAAGGAACTCGCTGGTACGCAAAAACATACGTGTACGCATCTCCCAGCGCATGACATTGGCCCACTGGTTGCAGACAATGGGCAGGTCGCGGTAAGAATGAATCCAATTCTTATAAGTACCCCAGATTATGGTCTCGGATGTGGGACGCACTATCAGCTCCTCCTCAAGGCGAGCCTCAGGGTCTACTATCACGCCGTTGCCCTCGGGGTCGTTCTTAAGACGATAATGTGTAACAACAGCACACTCCTTGGCGAAACCCTCCACGTGTTCGGCCTCGCGACAAAGGAAAGATTTGGGAATAAGCAGCGGGAAGTATGCGTTCTGCACTCCGGTCTGCTTGAACATTTTATCAAGGGTCTGCTGCATCTTCTCCCAAATGGCGTAGCCATAAGGCTTTATGACCATGCAGCCGCGCACGGCGCTCTGCTCGGCAAGGTCCGCCTTGACTACGAGTTCATTGTACCACTGAGAGTAGTTTTCAGCTCTTTTAGTAAGATTCTTAAGTTCTTTAGCCATTATTTCAGTCTGTTGTATTAGCTATAGTCAGTGCAAAATTACAAAAAAAATCGTAAAACCGCAAGGATTAATCATTTTGCGCGTAGCAGATTGAGGAGCCTCAGGAATATGAGGAGCCGTCAAAGCAATGTGTGCAAACCTTGCACTTCGGCAATCCGATAGCTTCCACAAGGTCTTCGATGGTGCTGAATTTGAGGGAGTCAAGTCCGAATTTCTCAGCTATGCGGGCCACCATGGCGTTGTATTGGGGTGTACCGGTAGTGGCGTACTTATCAAGGTCCTTGTCGGCGGAACCTTCCAGCTCCTGTATCACACGGCGTGTAATCAGTTCCATGTCGGACTTTGAGGAAGTAAATCCGATAAAGGGACAGCCGTAGATAAGAGGCGGACAAGCTATGCGGATGTGCACCTCCTTGGCACCGTATTCGTACAGCATCTTGACATTGTCGTGCAGCTGGGTGCCTCGTACAATCGAGTCGTCGCAGAAAGCCACCTTGCGGTCCTGGAGCATACTGCGGTTAGGTATCAGCTTCATCTTTGCCACAAGGTCACGGAGTTCCTGACGTCCCGGAGTGAATGAGCGTGGCCATGTGGGGGTATATTTGGCGACTGCCCGGTGATAGGGCACCCCCTTGCCTTCGGCGTATCCGAGTGCCATACCTACTCCGGAGTCCGGGATACCGCATACGCAGTCTATCTCCGTGTCGTCCTTCCGTCCCATCAACATTCCGGAGGCGAAGCGTACGGACTCGACATTGATGCCCTCGTAGGTGGATACGGGGAATCCGTAGTAAACCCATAGGAAAGAGCATATCTGCATCTTGTCGGGATTGCCGGGGTGGAGAGTCTTGACCTCAGTGGGAGTGATAAGGGCAATCTCACCGGGCCGTATGTCGCGCAACACATCGTAACCGAGGTTAGGAAGCGCACAGGTCTCGCTTGTGAGGGCGTAACCCTCATCCTTATGTCCTATGACTATAGGTGTGCGGCCAAGCCTGTCGCGTGCGGCGATAATGCCGTCAGGTGTAAGCAGAAGCATCGAACAGGACCCTTTGAGGCGTTCCTGAACTTTGAGGATACCGTCGGTGATGTCTTTGCCGGAGGTTATGATTGTGGCTATCAGCTCTGTGGGATTAGTCTTGCCGGAGGAAAGTTCGGCGAAGTGAGTGCCGCTTTCAAGCATCTCCCGCTCAAGCGTCTCCATGTTCGCTATCTTGGCTACGGTGACAATCGCGAATTTGCCCACTTTGGAGTTTACCACTATCGGCTGCGAGTCATTGTCCGAGATGATACCGATACCCATGTTTCCTTTGAAGCGGGGAAGCACGCTCTCGAATTTGGAACGGAAGTATGAATTTTCCAGAGAATGTATACTTCTTGCAAACCCTGCCTCAGGGTCGTATGTGGCCATACCGCCACGCTTTGTGCCTAAATGAGAATTATAATCAGTGCCGTAAAAAAGGTCTGTCACACAGTCTTTCTTCAGCACCGTTCCGAAAAAACCACCCATAATTTTTTTGTTTTTGAGAATGCAAAATTAATGAAAAGTTTCGGGTCTGATAGAGGTTTCGGGATTTTTTTCTTAATTTTGCATGTCAGTCACGGGTGTCTGAAGTGCCGGATTAAGGCATATAGCATTAATCCACGGACTCTTAGAGGCTGTTCAATATAGCAAACAACCGCAATGATAGAAGCCAACAACATATCGAAATGGTTTGACGGCGTGCAGATACTGCACGACATTACGGCCACTTTCCTGACAGGTAAGACCAATCTTATCATAGGGCAAAGCGGTTCGGGCAAGACCGTGTTAATGAAATGCCTTATCGGCCTTGTACACCCTGAGCAGGGGGACATAGTCTATGACGGCCGTTCTCTTATGACCATGACCGACGAACAGAAAAAGCAACTGCGCATGGAGATAGGCATGCTGTTCCAGGGTTCGGCGCTTTTTGACAACCGGACGGTATTGGGAAATGTAATGTTCCCACTGACCATGTTCAGCCCCCTGAGCAAGGAAGAACAGCTTGAGAGGGCGCATTTCTGCATCAAGCGTGTAGGACTGGAAAATGCCGATGACAAATACCCGTCGGAGATTTCGGGCGGTATGCAGAAACGTGTGGCAATAGCCCGTGCCATAGCCTTGAATCCGCGCTATCTCTTCTGCGACGAGCCTAACTCCGGACTGGACCCCAAGACCTCGATTCTTATCGACGAACTGCTCTCGGACATCACCCATGAGTACGGCATTACCACAGTCATCAATACCCACGACATGAACTCCGTGCTGGGAATCGGCGAGAATATAGTCTTTATCAACAAGGGGCGTTGCGACTGGATTGGCAATGACAAGAGCATCTTCAAATCCAAGTCGGAAAGCCTCAACCATTTTGTCTTCGCCTCCAAGCTGTTTCAGGAGGTGAAACTTTACCTGGAACGAGATTCGGAAGCAAAGAATTAAGAGGCTGTTTAAAACAGCCTCTTAATCTCAATCTTTTTTGAGTAAGAGGGTAATAAGATGGTTGGCCATCTTATTCTTGACTTGCTGCATCGGCACCTCAGTGCCACCCAACTCCCGACTCAGGGAGGTGACTCCCTTGTCCACGAAGCCGCACGGGTTTATGGCCCGGAAGCCCTCCAGGCGTGTGTTGACGTTGAGGGCCAGTCCGTGCATGGTCACACCGCGTGTCACTTTCACTCCAATCGCACAGATTTTCCTTTCCACAGGTGTACCCACGCCCATCCATACGCCGGTGGCGCCCTCCACACGTGTTCCCTCAAGGCCATATTCAGCCATTGTGCGGATTACCGCCTCTTCCAGACAATCCACATATTTTTTCACTCCAAGATGATGTGCGAAAAGGTCGACTATCGGATAAACGACGAGCTGACCCGGGCCATGGTATGTTATGTCGCCGCCCCTTTCGATGCGAATACATTCGGCGCCGGCAGGGAGGGCGAGCATATTCTCCATGTGACCGTGCTTGCCGAGGGTGTAGACATCGCGATGCTCGGTGAGGTAGATACGCTCCGGCGCACCCGCTATCACCTCTGCCTGCGCCTTATGCTGCAAATCCCAGATGTCCCGGTAGGAAGTGAGTCCGAGGTCAATGATTTCCATAGTCATCTGACGTGCTTTTCGGCGTGGTAGCTGCTGCGTACCATCGGGGCGCTCTCCACGTGGCGGAAGCCCTTGGCACGCCCTACACGGCCATATTCCTCAAATTTCTCCGGCTCCACATATTCCTGCACCGGATAATTGTGGCGTGTAGGCTGAAGGTACTGCCCTATCGTCATCACCTCGACGCCTGCATCGCGCAAGTCATCCATGCAGGCGTAAATCTCCTCTTCGGTCTCGCCCAGACCAAGCATTATGCCGCTCTTGGCGCGCACTCCACGGGAGGCTATATGACGAAGCACATCCAGCGAACAGTCGTAAGTGGCCACGCTACGCACCTCGGGGGTGAGACGGCGCACTGTCTCCATATTATGGCTGATAATATCCGGACCGGCATCTATAATCATATCGAGCAGCTCCTTGCGGCCCTGCATATCCGGTATAAGGACCTCCATGGTAGTGTCAGGACATTCTGCCTTGAGACGGCGTATCAATGCAGCCCAATGGGCGGCGCCGAGGTCAGGGAGGTCGTCGCGGTCCACTGAGGTTATTACTACGTGCTTGAGTCTAAGGTCTTTGACAGAATTGACTATATGGTCTATCTCTGCGGGGTCCAGAGGAAGCGGACGTCCGGTAGTTACGTTGCAGAACTTGCAGTTGCGGGTGCATACAGCGCCGCCAATCATGAATGTCGCGGTGCCGTTGCTCCAACATTCGCCCCTGTTGGGACACATTCCGGAAGCACAGATGGTATGTATATGTTTCTCGTTTAACAGGCCTACGACCTGTTCGGCCTTGAACCCCTTGGGAAGGTGTATTTTAAGCCACTCGGGCTTGTGTCTGAAGTCAGCTTTCATCTGTTTTGGTCAGTGTGTATTGATTTATCAGTCCATACGGGAACGGTAGTCCTCGTAAGTGAACTCGCGCAGGAGACTCAGATTGCCGTCGGCGGCGCAGAAGTATATCGAGGGATGCTGCAGCCCGTTGAACATATTTGTCTTTACAGTTGTGTAGTGGTTCATGTCCTCGAGAGTGAGACGTCGCCCGGGAACGAGGGGTTCCGCAAAACGCCAGAAACCGCAGAAGTCGCCGCTGAGGCACGAATTACCTCCCAGTCGGTATTCAAGGCCGTGGGAAGCATCGTCGGGAAGGGCCTCGGAAACAGCCGGCTTGTATGGCATCTCCAGACAGTCGGGCATGTGGCAGGCAAAGGATGCGTCTATTATGGCCGTACGGACTCCCTGGTTTTCGACTGTGTCCATAACCGAGGTGACGAGGTCACCGGTACGCCAGGTGAAGGCGCTGCCCGGTTCCAGGATTACATGCAGGCCGGGCCAGCGGCGCTTGAATCCTTGCAGCAGGGTTATCAGCCCTTCCACATCGTAGCCTGCCCGGGTCATGAGGTGTCCGCCACCCATGTTCACCCATTTAAGAGCGGGTAGAAAACGGCCGAACTGAGACTCAAAAGCCTCCAGCACTTTGGCAAGGTCGGCAGCCGAACTCTCACAGAGGGCATGAAAATGAAGTCCTTCCACCCCTTCGGGCAGGGAATCTCCAAGCATATCCGCTGTCATGCCGAAGCGAGAGCCGGGAATACAGGGATTGTAAATATCCGTGTCAATGACGGAACACTGCGGATTGACGCGCAGCCCTGCGCTGACACTCCCGTTGTCGCGTATCTGCGGATAGAAGCGTCGGAACTGTGCTATGGTATTGAAAGTGATGTGCGAGCAATGCTTCAAAAAGATAGGGAAAGTGGCATCCGTATAGACCGGGCAATAAGCGTGTACATCGGAATGTAGCTCCTCCACGCCAAGGCGCATCTCGTTGAGCGAGGAAGCGGTACTTCCGCTTATGTACTCACGGATTATCGGGAACGTTTTCCAAAGGGCATTGGCCTTGAATGCCATGATTATGTCTACGTCCGCTCTTTCGGCCACATCGCGGATGAGCGAGAGGTTACGGCGCAACCTGTCCTCATACACTATATAGAAAGGGGTAGGTATGTCTTTTATGTTCTGCATATCAGTCAGCCAAGGTAAACACGGCAATGCGGGCCAGGAGAGTCTTGACACCGAAATTACCGAAGTCAACGGTTATCTTAAGTTCGGGTTCTTCGGTGCGCGAAAGTATTACCCCGCGCCCGTAGCGGTTGTGTATAAGCGCCACACCGGGCTGCAATGCCTCGGGAGGCACGGTATTGCCCACTGAAGGGCCGGAAACGGCGGATGCTTTCTTGAACGAGGAATCCCTGCGGCGCGAATTGGAACGCAGGCGGAAATCCGAAACCATGCCGCCATCGCTGTTTCCTCCAAAACCGGAACTGAACAGGGAGCGGTTGTCAAGTCGCCAGCGGTCTGCCGGACTCTCCTCGTCAATGCCATGGGAGGATACAAGATGGAGATATTGCCTGTCAATGTCACGAAGGAACCGGGAAGGTCGCGTGAGGGCGGTCTGGCCGTTGCGGAAACGGGAGCCGGCGTAGGAAATGGTACAACGGTTTTTCGCACGGGTTATGGCCACATACAGCAGGCGTCGCTCCTCCTCTATCTCGGCGGCGCTTTCACAGGCCATAAGCGACGGGAAAAGGTCTTCCTCTACCCCGACAATATATATATTGGAAAATTCAAGGCCTTTGGCGGCGTGGACTGTCATAAGCGTCACTTTAGGCTCCTCCTCGTCACCCTTGCCGTCCTGGTCAGTGGCGAGGGCCACATCACTTATGAAGTCGGCCATGGACACCTGACTCTCGTCCGCCTCCAGCCGCATATCCACAAATTCTTTGAGACCACCCAACAATTCAGCAAGATTCTGCTGTCGGGAGATGGCCTCCGGGGTATTGTCGTGTTGCAAAGCCACGAGCATACCGGTACGGTTGTATATAAGCTGGGCCAGTTCAAAGGCGTTGGAACCTCGCGCATTGTCATCTATGAATTCCTGGATAAGCCCTGCGAAGGCAGTCAGTTTGGCCTCCGTGCCTCTGTTGATGGCCACATCACATTCGCCAATATGGGTTATTACATGCCAAAGGCTGACACCCTTGTCAATAGCGGCTGCCGTGAGCTTCTTCATCGTCGTCTCGCCTATACCGCGTGCGGGATAATTCACAATCCTGCGCAATGACTCGTCATCGTCCGGATTGAGTGCGAGGCGGAAATAGCAGACGGCATCCTTCACCTCCTTGCGCTGGTAAAAAGAGAGTCCGCCATATATGCGGTAGGGAATGGCGCGTTTGCGCAGGCTCTCCTCCAGTATTCGGCTCTGGGCGTTGGTGCGGTACAGAATGGCGAACTCGTCATAGGTCTCATGGCAGGCCAGACGTGTCTTTTCGATATCCGAGGCCACCAGTACACTTTCTTCAAGGTCTGAAAACGCACGTACCACCTTAAGGGGAGTACCTTTCTCATTCTCGGAATAGACGTGCTTGGGAATCTGCATCCGGTTCTTCTCGATAAGCGAGCCGGCGGCATTGATTATGGTCTGGGTACTCCTATAATTGCGTTCCAGCTTGAAGGTGCGCAGGCCCTTGTACTGACGCTCCAGCCCGAGGATATTGGAGATATTGGCTCCACGGAAGGAATAGATGCTCTGGGCATCGTCTCCCACCACACATATACCCCCGTCTTTCTTGCTGAGCTGACTGATAATCAGATGTTGCGCGAAGTTGGTGTCCTGATACTCGTCTACCAGTATGTAGCGGAAAAACTCCTGATAGTGGCGCAACACATCTGGATTGTCGCGCAGCAGCACATTCATAAAGTACAGGATGTCGTCGAAGTCCATCACCTGTGAGATGCGCAAGCGCTCGGTATACAACTCGAAAATGCGCCCGGTCATGGGACGTTTCACATTCCTGTCACGAGTCATGTTGTCAGGGTCGCGCGCATACATCTCGGCACTTTGGAGGCAGTTCTTGGCCCGCGATATGTCGGAGGCCACAACAGCCGGCTTGTACACTTTCTCATCCAGCCCCAGGTCTTTTATAATACTTTTAATCAGGGCTTTGGAATCGGAAGCGTCATATATTGTAAAGTCGCGGCGGAAACCGAGCAGCTGTGCGTTGCTGCGCAACAGACGCAGAAAGATAGAGTGGAAAGTGCCCATCCACAGACGCGAGGCCACCTTCTCCCCGGCTGCCTTGGCCACACGCTCCTTCATCTCGCGCGCCGCCTTGTTGGTAAAAGTCAGGGCCATTATCCGGTACGGTTCGTAACCTAAGGCAAGCAGATGTACGATTTTATAGGTCAGGACGCGGGTTTTGCCCGAACCGGCTCCGGCAATCACCAGCGAGGGACCATCGGTATACAGCACCGCCTGCCGCTGCTGTTCGTTCAGCTGAAGCAGATAGTCGGGCATATTTTCTATGTCTGGAATTTCAGTCATCTGTCAGTTATCTATAGGCCCGAGCATAGCGCTCCGCCAGTCCGGTATCCGGGGAATGAAATGGTAAACGCCGCCCTCCGGTTCCATGCGGCAACAGTAGTGATTCAGCCCGTTGGTCACTGCCAGGTAAGGTGCGCCGAGAACAATGTTGTAACGTACGGCCTGGTCGAACACCGCCTGAGTCACAGGCACCTGAGGCGCTTTGTACTCCACCACCATAAAGGGGTCTCCGTGGCGGTCGTACACCAGAGTATCGGCACGGCGGTGCAGCCCGTTGAGATTCAGACTCACCTCATTGGCCATAAGCGGCAGCGGGTAATGCAGCTCCGAGGCCAGCCATGCAGTGAAGCGCTGACGCACGTATTCCTCGGGCGTAAGCGCCACGTATCTGGAACGCAGCGGGTCCCATATCTGCGGCTTTCCATCAGCTCCCGGACGGACCTTCAACGGACAATCGGGCAAATTAAGTCTTAGAAATTCCATTTATTCTGCCGACTTATACGAGGGGTCATAAGCAGAGTTCAGAATATGCGCCAGGCGCAAGCCTCCTTTAAGCAACTGCTGCTCCACCACCGGGGTCCAGCGGGCTATGTAGTCGTAGCTCACAGCGGTGCCCTCAGGCGTTCCGGCGTAAACCTCCGTGGCCAGACCGTAGGACTCGCGCCCCCAGTCATTCACGTCACCCTGTAGCAGCAGGTTCTGCAACTCGGGTTTCGCACAATCTATCTGCTCCGCCCACTCGGTATAGCTCCACTTATGGCCGGACTCAAGCAGGCTCGAATCCCAAAGAGAATGTAGATTGGTGTCACGCTCAAAAAATTTGACGGCATGTCTGTTGCCGCCCCGGTCAGAATAACGGTCCATGTGCATGGGCTGGTGCAAGTCGCCAGTCAGATGAATGACCATCTTAAGGGCCAGGTCCTCGTCCGGAGCGCCGGTGCCGAGCTTGGCGCCCTGCTCCATCAGGGCACGCAGAATGTCTCCTTTGGGATTCACGTAGCTTTTCTCGAAAGTCTCATCGGCATCGATATTCTTATAGTGCCAGGTGAGGGAATAGTCATATTCCGGAGTGTGGGAGGCATTGTCAAGCCAATTGGACCAGTAAACCATAGACTTGCCCCGCAGCAGGGAATCCACGGCATGGGCAGTACGGGGAGTCAGATGCCGCTCGGCTATGTGCGCCACAGTATCGTGACCCTTCTGCCCCCAGGCGAACAGGCACAGCGGACACAACAGCAGCGTCCACAGTGTTAATATCTTCGATTGTCTCATACGGTTTTGCGATTTGGACTACAAATTTAACCAAAAAAGCCCAACCGGCAAAATTCCATTGCCTTACGGCAGAAGCGATGGTCAAATATGGCTTACCACTTTCTGTACTATATGAGAAATCCGCCTGAAAAAAGGAATGAATGTCCGAGTATGGAGGTTATATGTGTGGATTTGTCGCCCCTCATGGTCTTTTAAGGACGGTACCCTCCTTCCGGACATTCATTCACAAAAGAATTCCCCGAAACAAAAAACAATCCAAACTAATTACTGTGAAAAAAGTAAAATTCTGCTAACTATAACTATATCTTCCGTAAACTCCTTACCGAGAGCGGAGCGCCGAAAATGTCTCGGCGCACTACCTCGATAAGTTCAGCTTGTTCCAATTCAAAAAGTATTGGAAAAATCCTGAGGACTTCTGCCCCGGAGTGTTTGCGGATATCCTCCACCGGCACTTCGTCGCGGCGGCCGTGTACGTAAGCCGACACCCGCATCATATCCAAAGCCTTATATCTCTGTATTTCCATACCGTGGCGTCAGTTGGCCACGCGCACCGCGCGCACCTTGTGGTTGTCCATTCGTGGAGTCAAAACAGCCGAACCGTTCCATGTGTAAGCATTGGTGTTATCATTCTCGGCGGTAGATGACCAGTAAGTTCCTGTCAATCCCGCAGCGCCGCTGAACTGTCCGCTCGCCGGCAAATACCACTTGATGTCTTCAACAGCAATCGAAGGAATATAAGCCACTTGGCCCATATTTTCTTCTTTCTGTACTGTACACGGATTCTTCTTAAGACATACAAGTGCGGCAAAATCAGTAGACTGTGAAATATCACCGGATTGTTCGGTTATCGTACCCATTCCTGCTAATTGACCCTCAAGCGATTCAAGGTTGACGGCATTGTTTTGGGTAAAATGTTTGGTGTTTTCAAGACCGTCGGTTTCACTGTATACATCAGACAAGGCCTGAACCTCTTTATAATTCAAAGTACATGTATAACCACCTGAGAATATACTTCCTCCCCACTTTATGCCGGAGCCGTCTTTGTAACCTCCTAAAATTCGTACTATGCCGACCCAAATATTAGCCCAACCGTTAATTTTATATGTCACTTTGCGGGACCAGTTAAAACCGTAGGGCTTCTCGCCGTCTTCTTCAATATTTTCCCAGCCTATGCCATTGACCCAATTCGGGCATTTTTGCGTAATGTCCCAGGTGCCGGCAGGTGTCTGAGTACCGTTATTCGGAGCGTTGTATGTCAGCTGAAGCCGCACATTCCGGTCCGAAGCGCCTGCGTTCTCTGTCAAAAAGGCATAGACAAGCACATCGCCCTCGGCGTTGACCGTGATAGAAGTCTTACGTACGAAGTCGCCATTCCCGGTATCTTCCTTAGGCCAATAGCCTTGTCCCTCCGGACCTATAAGGTTCTCGCGGAGCTTGCATACGTTGGGGTCGGCGGAAGTTATCGTGCAGGAACCGCCATTGAGGTTACCTACATGCACCGTAACAGGCATGACTACGTAATGCGCATCGGCCACAGTACTGTTGTTTTCATCAAATTCGAGTTCAAAGTCAGGAGTGATGCTCAGACTATAGGTAGTGGTATAGCCCATCTGCCAATTGTCGGTCAGTTCGGTTTCAAGCAGACGGTCTTTCGTACCGTCGTTAAACACGATTTGCAGTTTGACAGGTTCGAGTGCCGAGGCTTGCGACAAGTCCTGGGGCATCATCATGAAGGTATTCTCCCCGTCGGCTATGCCCTGGCCTTCCGTGCCGTCGGTAACCACGTTGACATCGGCGGAGAAGGCAGTGATGTCCGCCTTGTCTCTCCAGCCTGCCTCCACATTGTTCATGTCAATCTGTCCGGAACCATACACATTGCTGAACGTCACGGACTTGACGGTGCCTTTCTGCATATTGGCGCCGGCTACTATGCGCACTGCCGAGAGCAGATGCCTATACTGAATCGGCACCGCCGCATTGTTGTCACCGGGGATACCTTCGTTCACGGAAAGCATCAGGTCCTGTTGGGCGGCCACATTAGCGGGGACCTCGTAAGAGAGCGTGCGGGAGTCAGCTGTAGCCGGCAGCGTGAGACCTGCGGCATCATACGGCGCATAGTTATAAAAGTCAAACGTAAGCTGTTTCCCAGGCCAGTAATAAATGTTGTCGGACTGGAATAAATCGCCTTGTTTCTTATACTCCTCATTGTTGATGTAGAATTTGTCCACGCCCTCCTGCCGCACGTAGGCGAAACAGCCGAAGGAGTCGATGCCGGCCACTCCGGTTACGGGCAGACCACGGGTGGCCATGGAGCTTTGCTTGCCAACATCGATGCCGGGAGTTGCCGTGGAACGCACGCAGAGGGTGTCACGGCTGCCGACAGCACGCAACACGTAATCAGCAGAAGTCGCGCCCCCGCCGCTTCGGGTGTCGGACATATCGCCCCACTCCGCCGGGTCAACCCGGAAACAAACTCGTTCAGTCGCATCGGCATCCGCATCGCTTAATAAGTCGTCGCTGCATGACGACAATGCCGAGATGCCGCTGAGAGCCATCATGGAATACAGGCCGTACCTGATAAACTTGATTTTCCGCATTTCGTTAAAGTTGCTAATCCACCCCGGTTAGGGGCGGTCTGGTTTGTTGTTTTAATTGGTGGGTATGGGAAATTCCCATTCCCCATACCCTTGATGATAATACTTTTTCTATGTTTTTCTACGAGAGATTAAGGTAATTTAAAGATTTATTATAGTCTCTCCAAAAGGAGTCCATTCAGTTACCTCTGTAACTGTAAATTCAATGGGTTGTGCATCCTCAACCACATTGTCGAAGGTCAGGCTGCAAGTAAAGTTGTAGCTATTGCCACGTTCCATGACTACAGTCGCGGGGATAACGGCAGTCTTGTCATAAGAACCTACCTTTACCGTACCGTTGTACACATCGACTGTGAAAGTCACATTGTAAGCCTTCGCGAAAGGTACCATGTATTGCTGACCGGAAATGAGATTCCCGCCTTTCATGATATCGGTAGCAGCAGTAGTGTAGACGAGCTCCATGCCTGCGTCACCATCTGCAGCGGACCATTTTGCGTTCTCGCCGAGAGTGATTGAGGCATTCTTCACGCCGTCGGTGATTTTCACGTCACTGACCTGGAACTTCACGTTGGCGTTGGTAGCATCGTTGACGAAAGTGAACTGGGTGCGGGCCAGCAGGTGGTTGAATGTGAAGGCCACGGCTTTATTGCCGGATGCCAGACCGGCGATGTTGTTCTGATTCGCATAGAGCAGGTCAAGCTGTTTGCTGTTGTCGTAAGTAAGCGTACCGAACTCGCCTGTGGTTCCGGGCAGAGCGGCAGGAGCTGTGAACTCGGCGGCGCCGAAAGGAGCGATGGCGGCGAACCAGTAGTTATGGCCGGCGGTCCAATACTGTGTGTTGGTGTAACCCCAGGTGCCGTTTTTTGTAACTTGCTCATTGTTGAACACTACACCGGCGACTTCGTCCATATAGCCGTATACGCCGAAGTTCTCAATGTCGGCGGTTGTAATGTCGGCGCGGGTGGAGTTGTTGACGAAAGCATTTGCGAAAGAGATGGCGTTGCCGGCGGGCATCTTCACGTCTTCATCGCTCGCGCAGCTGGCGAACATGAGGGCAGCTGCAGCACATGACATAAAAAGAATTTTCTTCATGATTAATTAAAATTTTGATTATTAATAAATTATTTATTTTACGATTTCTGTGTCAGGAGCATCGTTCCAGTCGTTGACCGCGTTAACCTCGAACTCGATGGGATAGAGCTTGCCAGCCGGGTCAATGTTATCGGCATTGAGCTTGGTCACGAAGTTGTAGCTGTAACCGCGCTGCATGTCGACTTGCGGCATAGTGACGTCGTGGTTGTAGGTAGCCGCCAGGTTACCGCCCTGCCACAATTCAACCGTGAAGGTAAGGTTGTAAGCATGGTCGGCGGGAATGAGGTAGTTGGTGCCGGTCACACCCTTATCGGTAATGGCGATGTTGCCGCCGAAATCGGAGAAGCCGAGTGCCAGAGTAGGCTTGGATACACTCCACAGGGGGTTGGCCTTAGTCATGTCTATGGAACCTTCCTCGTAAGCATCGTTGATTCTTACGTTCTTAACCACAATGGTGGTGTTGACATTCTTCATGTCGTTCTGGAACGTGAACATCACGCGAGACAACATGTGGTCAAACGTCATGCCCACTTTCTTCATAGTAGAGGGAGTCTCGCAAGTCACCTTGCCGCTCCATGCGTAAATGAGGTCCTGCTCGCCGTTGGCCTCGCGGTTGTTGAAGGCCAGCACGCCGCCGCCATTGTACTCGGCGGCCTCGGCAACGGCAGGAGTGAATGTCCAGTGTGCGCCGGTGGCGGGGGCCACGCCGCTGAACCAATAGCTCTTAGAGGCGGTCCAGTACTGGAGGTTGTTGTAAGTCCACACTCCGGCGGTCTTGCTCACTGTTTCGCCGTCAAACACGACACCGGCCGGTGAACCCATGAAGCCCCATACCTTGAAGTCCTCGAGGTTGGTGTTGTTCAGGTCAGTGGCACGTGTGGCGTTGTCCACGAACAGGTCGCCGAACTCAATCACGCCGGCGGCAGGTGATTTCACGTCTTCATCGCTGGAGCAGGAGGTGGCGCTCAATGCCAGAGCAGCAGCTCCCAGAAACAATAACTTCTTCATAAACATTTGATTAATATTGGTTTATAATTAATAATCAACTTACATCAGAGGGTAATGGGGACATCCTCGTACTCACCCCATCCGTCTACGTCCACATCAAAACCGGACGAACCTCCCTGGCCTTCGGCATCTGTGATTTCCAGCCCGCGTATCACTATCACGCCGCCCTGCGGCTGGTTCTTAATCTGGTCGGTGATGTCGAAGTCGAATGTCTTGATTTTGCCGTTGCGCAGACGCACCTCCAAGTTAAGGCCGTATGTCGCCGGGGCATTGTTGCCGTAGTGTCTGTTGTCGAAAGCCGGGGCGCCGAAGGAGCGCACAAAAGCCTGTGTGCCGAAGTCGGTCAGGTCCGCGTCGAACATTATGGTGGAACGTTCATCGGTTGTGACACCGGTATATATGTTCACGCCGTAGGCCATGCCGGCCATGGCTCCGCGCGCGAGCGCCACGTACTTCAGTCCGCTCTTGAACTCGAAGCGTATATAATAGGTGAATACGAGCGGGGTCATGCTGACCTTGAGCGGCACGGGGGCGAGCGTCTTCTCCGGGCTATAGCCCAGAATCGAGGAGCCATACAGCATGTCAGGCGCCGACACGGTCTGCTCGCGGGCTATGGCCAGGAACGGGCTGCCGGCGTAGGTGGGGCGCATGCGCGTGCGCGTCGTAGCCGTGGCCGTGGCTATGGAGTTCATGTTGTCGAAGACGATGTACTCCGTGTCGTTGTTATAGAACAGTATGTCGTTGCTGCCGGCGGCCAGCGGAAAGTATCCATATTGGTGATTCGGTTGTTGCCGTCACCATTGTAGACTACCGCACGCAATCCCTTGGGAAAACCGGGGACGAGCGACTCGTAAGTGAAATTGAAGTCCAACGGCCACTGGTGTTCCCAGTTGGTCTGTCCCGGTTGGCCGTACTCCCACACACGTGTGTAGGCAGCCTGTATCTCAGCCTGGTAGCGCAGGGCATGCTGGTCGTGGTCAAAGCACAGGTCCTTATGGTCGCAGGAAGTAAAAAGCGCCAGGACGGCCATACCCGCAGTTATGGTAGAAAGCGTCTTATTCATTGTCTGCTCCTTTCTCTTTCTTTGTATTCACGTTTCCGTTACCCAACAGCCACACCAGCGAAATCTCAGCCTTGGTGGGGCCGAACCAGTGGCGGCGCTTAGTGGCCTGCCATACGTAATGGTCATCTATCACCCTATAGTCCAGGCAAGTGCCGCCCAGATAACCCACGCCGAGCGTGAAGTCGATGTTGAAGTGACGTGCTATGGGAAGTGAGAAGCCGTACTCCACGCCGGCGCCCCAGGAGGCGCGCTCCCAGATGTTACCGCCGGGCTTGCCCGCCATGTAACCCTTGTCGCCGAACTCGAAGTCGTAAGTCAGCATCTGGGCGTAAACGCCGAGGTGGTGACCGGTGAGCGGTTTTTCATGGGCCATTGAGCCGAACCACCAGCGCGCGTTGATGTCGCCGCCGTAGAGCCTCCAATAGCGGTGGCGCGAATCTTTGCTCCACCACGCATACTGCCAATTTCCTCCTACGGATATGTTTCGACCCAGGTAAAAATCCACACCGAGGTTGGGAACCAGGGCAGCGTCGTAAAGCATATCGGTACGGATATCCATGTAGAAGCAGCGATGCTCCGGCTCTTCATAGACTACGATTTCCGGTTCGGGTTCAGGCTCCGGTTCGGGCACCGCAGTGTCTACCGGAATATCGATGTATTCCTCGCGGAACGCCGGAAGCTGCTCGAATGTCACCACTACGGCCGAAGCATTGCGCATCTGCGGGAAATATCCCGCCAGGAGCTCTTTCCATACACGGCCGCCGTCAATCTGCTTCAACGCCTTGATTACCTGGGCTGAGGTCTCGAATCCGGCGCTTGACACATAGTTCTCGTCAATGGCAGCGACCGCCTTATCTCGCCAAGGAGCATCACATTGCTCTATCATGCCGCGAAGCAGCCCCCACTGGATATATTCGTCTTGGAGGGTGAAGACGCTGTCCGGCACCATGGCACGCTCTATGATGACATCCCTCAGGGCATCACGACGCTTCATCGCCAAGCGCCTGTTGAAGTCCGCATTGCCCTCGGGCGACGCGGTACCATACACGGTAATGTCGTTGATTTTCATCTTCGGATTGTCCATTACCGACCGCAAAAACGATGTCAGCTTGTAGATGCTGCGCCCGTTTGCCCCCCAGGTCAAATCAAGGCGGGAACTACCCACCGGGAAATCAACAGTAAACTCCCTGGCACTCTCCTGCGCGGCAGCGTTGAACGCGCCTAAGAGAAGCAAAGCAGAGGCTATTCCTGTTTTTGTTATTCCTTTCATATAGTGTTAATTAAAATTCTGCGACCTTTGAGATTCAGACACCAAAGCCTATGCAATACATTTGATACAGGTTCTGTCATATAGTATCGCGGCACAAAATTACACAAAAATTAACTATTTACCCCCCTGAATGTTAATATTTATTAATGTTTATTAACAAAGCGATAATGCTTTGACCTCCAGAGGTTTATAAGTAGAGAATTGTCCCCTCGGGATTATGCGCAAGTTCCAAGCGAATTTTGTCCGGATAATCGCAATAAGGAAGGGTCTCGCCGAGAATCAAGCCCCGCGAAAAAATCACAATTAATTAGTATTGCCACTATAAAGGCGGTTTTGTAACTTTGCAATATGAAAAGGGATATCGACAAGCGTAAAGGAGTAGCGCTACTTGCAGCCTTGGGTATAGGTGTGTCCGCTGTCAGGGCGGACCTGCCGGAAGCTGTGCGGGACTCCATTGTCCTGCAAGAAGTTACGGTCACCGCCATCAAACAATCGCCATTGACGCAGGAGGCCACGGCTTCCTCCACGATTGGCGAAAAACAGGTGGAGCGATTGGATATCCTCTCCGTGAGAGACGCCGCCGACATAATCCCGAACTTCTATGTGCCCGACTATGGTTCCCGCATGACATCCTCAATTTATGTGAGGGGACTGGGGGCGCGCATAGACCAACCCGCTATCGGTCTCAATGTGGACAATGTGCCGATACTGAACAAAGATGCTTTTGACTTCGACATAGACGACATAGTGAGCATCGAGATGCTGAGGGGGCCGCAGTCTACCCTTTACGGGCGCAACACCATGGCCGGGTTAATCAACGTCACTACCCTGTCGCCGCTGCGCTGGCAAGGAGTCAGAGCCGAGGCATCATACGGCTCGGGCAACACCTGGCACGCATCCGCGGGAGTGTTCCACCGCTTCGCCAGACCTGTGGGCCTCTCCCTTTCCGTGGGTGCCGGCGGTACCGACGGCTTTTTCACCAACACCCACACAGGGCGCAAATGTGACGACGGCCATGACTATTCGGCCCGTCTGAAGGCCGAGTGGCGACCCTCTTCCTCGCTATATATTCTCAATACTTTCTCCGCTTCCCGCGTAAGTCAGGGAGGATACCCTTACGAATATATCCCTACCGGGCAAATAGCGTATGCCGACACTTGCTCCTACAAGCGCACCTTCCTCTCCGACGGACTGACAGTGAAATGGGACACCCGCCATTTCTCGCTGTCTTCCATAACCTCCTGGCAGTATCTTGACGACAAGATGCGGCTGGACCAGGATTTCCTCCCGGATGACTATTTCACCCTTTTACAATCCCGCCGTGAGAACACCGTCACCCAGGACTTCGTGTTGCGCGGCAACGACAACGGCGGTGTCTACGACTGGCTCGCCGGCTTCTTCGGCTTCTGGAAAGGAATGGATATGGACGCCCCTGTGACGTTCATGGACTACGGAATAGAGCAACTGATAGAAAACCACCGCAACGAAGCCAACCCGGATTACCCTATCAGGTGGAACGACCGCAAATTCCCCCTCGATTCCGACTTCAAATACCCCACGATGGGTATAGCGTTCTACCACCGCAGCGAAGTGCGCCTCGGCCCCTGGACCCTGACAGCCGGACTGCGGCTGGACTGGGAACATGCGGGGCTGGACTACCGGAGCCACTGCGACACATCTTACGAACTGCTGATGCGCGACTCAGACGGCTCTCTATCCCGTCTGCGCGACGTGCCGGTCAAAATCGACGAGTCCGGACACATCTCCCGCTCGTTCCTGGAACTGCTTCCCAAGGTGAGCGCTCTCTACGACTTCTCGCCGGAGGGATATACGGCCAATGCCTACGCTTCCGTAGCCAAGGGTTACAAGGCGGGGGGCTTCAACACCCAAATGTTCAGCGATGTGCTACAGCAACGTCTGATGCAGCTGTTGGGCATAGGTATGACTTACGATGTGACGGAAATAGTGAGCTACAAGCCGGAGAAGAGCTGGAACTACGAGATAGGCGCGCGAATAGCGGCCCACGACGGATTATGGAGCGCCGAGGCCGCTCTCTTCTACATAAACTGCACCGACCAACAGCTTACGGTCTTCCCCGAGGGACTCACCACCGGCCGGATAATGACCAATGCCGGCAAAACGCACTCCTGGGGAGCCGAACTATCGGGACATCTGAAACCGCTCTCGCCCCTGGACATCACACTCTCATACGGATTCACTCACGCCAAGTTCCACAAGTTCGACAACGGCAAGGAATCCTTTGCCGGCAATTATGTGCCGTATACCCCCATGCACACCCTTTTTGCCTCGGCAGCCTATACATTCTCCCTTCCTTTCTCATTCTGCCACAGCGTATGCGTGGAAGCGAATTTCAAAGGAGTCGGACGTATATGGTGGGACGAGGCCAATACACTTTCACAGCCATTCTATGGGCTGTTAGGCGCCTCCGTCACTTTTGCTCACCCGCGCTGGAGCCTCCAGTTCTGGGGCCGCAACATCACCGACACGCGCTATTCCACCTTCTACTTCATGAGCATATCGCATCAGTTCTTGCAGCGCGGCCTCCCGGACACCTGGGGCGTCACGTTGCGTGTATCCGTCTAATAATCATTTAAATACACATACACTTATGAAAAATTACATTTTACCCGTAGCAGCCCTCGGCCTCTTGTTCGCCACCTCGGCCTGTGACGACGACAACGACCTGAAAAAGGACCCCGACCAGCCCCAAGGCACATATCAGCTGAAAGGAGAGATACCTACCTGCATAATTCCTGAAGACGAGTCCATGCCCGTAGTGTTCAGCAAGACTCCAGTCTACACCATGACCCGCTATGACATAAACAATCTCTGGACCGTGAATGTGACAAAAATCTCCCTGCAGGGATTCGGTGACTTCGAAATGCGCACTCCCGAGATGATGGCCACCAGCGGCTACAACCGCTATCTCACCTATAACAGTCCCTTTACATCCGTCAACGGCGATGTTATAAATGGCTTCGAGGCCTGCATCCTATCGGACTATTGGTACTATACCGGCGAAAATACCATCCACACCACACCTCTGAGTTTACTGCAATACATATACTTCAATGTGCCCGGCAAATTCAGCGTACACGCCTTCCCCACAAGGGTCTACTACGGAGGCACTACCGTCAGCTCCTATAAGACAGCGCAGGGACAGGACAAGAATTTCAAATCCGAAACTCCCGTCTTCGGTGTGGAGATGAACCTTGATTCCCGCACCGCTACCGTGAAGATTTACAACGCCAAGTTTGCCGACGAGATGCCTGCCATATCCCTGATGACCCTCTCCGGCCTAACAGTGGAGGGAGACCATGACCACGGTTATGAAATCAAGGGTACAGACATAATTCCTGTCGTGGGCATGGGCGACGGCGCCGTTCCATACCCCAATTTCAAATTCAACTCATTTGAACTGCATCCCTCGGAAGACCTCTTCACCGACGTGGAGTGTGACTTTAACGTCGCCGGTCGCTTTAACGGCGCATTCGAGGGCTCTTGTGCCAGATAATAGGCTGCTAAAAATAATTCCGGGAAGCCGTTCTAACAGATTCTGACGGCTTTCCGGAATACTTTATCTCATTTTATTTGTCGTTGCCGAATATTTTCGCTACTTTTGTAATCAATAATCAATAACCTTTTTCGCATAGTTTAAACTGCGGAATTTATATCCATGTAATATGAAGAATCTATTTATCCCCCTGCTGGCCTGTATGGCCCTGGGCTGCCCTGCTCTTCGTGCCGATTACCGTATTATCAACGTCGACACCGGTGTCGTCATTGATGTCGAAGACTCTTCTCAAGATATTGTCGACGAGAACGGCAATGTGAACTGTGTCAATTGCCCCGGTTGTAAGAATTGTCGCAATTGCAGAGACTGCACAGACTGCACCAATTGCAATAACTGCAATGGATGCTCGAACTGTAAAAACTGTGATAATTGCGTGGACTGCTCAAATTGCGATAATTGCGATAACTGCGTCAATTGCAAAGAGAGCAGAAACTGCGACAACTGCGCCGGAGACACCAGATGCAACAATAATGGAAATTGCGCGAATTGCACGGAATGTTCCAACTGCGATTACTCGGCAAACTGTACAAAATGTGAGAACTGCACATATTGCGCAGACTGCAAGAAATGTAAGAACTGCGAGAAGTGCGAGAAGTGCGACAACTGCAACAACTGCGACGATTGTAAAAACTGCACCGGCGCATCCAACCGGTCCAACGTTAAAATAAAGTCCAATAAAAATAACAAGAGCAATTGTAACTGTAATTACAATTGCGACAAATCAAAGACTAAATGCAAAGTAATCCGCAAATGACTTCAAGCAATCCATAGATATTATTACGGGGATGTCGGCAAGCCGACATCCCCGTAATAATATTATTGCTGTCCGATAAAACTTTTTGAAGCGAGATAAAATTAGGACTGATTCCATT
>URIC01000012.1 GCA_900547755.1 uncultured Bacteroidales bacterium | reverse complement strand
AATTCAGGAAATTATTTCTCCATAATCTCGTTCATACGATTCGCTGAATAGTTACTTTTCCACCCTTAAATGTTAATGATTATTAAATCATTTGCCTTTTTTTTGCAATTCATCGTCAAATAGATTATATTCGCGAACACAATTCAGGAAATGAATTTTATTAATCAAAACAGTCAACGCCATGAAGATTAAATCCCTATCCATTTTAATATTCTCGCCGGTTTTCTCGCTCAGTGGATGTGCCAAAGACGATATCATGTTGTAAAATACAACTGACACTGACAATATCAGACAAGCAACATTTTAGTGAAATTCAATATTACTTACAATCAATACTTTATATATTATGAGAAAGAAGATAACTGAAATTAATCCGGTAAGCGTGAAAAGGCTTTCATATATGTTTGTGGCCGCTGCGGCTCTCATATCTTTCTGCTCGTGTTCTTCCGATGACAAGGATGAGCCTGAACCGGAACCCGGAGCCGCCATAACCGATGTCTACCAAAAGGACAAAGAGGCCGGCTCAATCTCTCAAAAGGAATTTGAGGAGAAAGTGCTTAACAAGGTCTGGCGTCCGGACTCCAAGAAAGGAATCGATAAATGGATAGACATCGATGATAATGAATATGATTATAAAGATTACGCTTCTACCGGAGGATGGCCTCGTTCATACTTCTTTGGAAAGGATAAAGTAACAGGGTTTCTGATGAATCCCGCAACCTCGCCAAGCAAGATGAGAATAGAGTATGACTACAAATATGACCCATCTACAGGTATGGTTTATAGCGACCTTGGTAATATATTTGACCATTCAGCCAATAAGTATGTCTTGTTCTACATAGAATCTGTGAGCGACAATGAAATGGTCATCCATGACGAATATATAAATCATCCGTTATTTCAAGGCATAGACCCCGGAGAGGGAGGGTATATGCTACATTCCCGTGTAGCGTTTAAAGCCGTTACAGGGACGGAAGCTCAAAAAGACTGGTGGGATACATATACGCCTATAAAGAAATGACGATATAATCCAAGAGGTGTGTCAGAATGGCCAATTTGCGGCGTTGCTTTCGACCATTCTGACACACCTTAAGGGGCTGTGTTGCGAAACTCAGAATTTGTGATGATAAGAGTATTAATTGCGGGTTTAACGTGCCTTCGGCACGTTAAACCCGCAATTAATAGAGACACATACACTTACAGGTTAACATACCTAAGGCATGTCCCCTACATTGGAACGCAAAATCAGTTTTTTAGGGACAGTGGAATCAACAGGCCTCGGCGCGGGTTGGCTTATTTCTCGTCGGCGGTGAAGGGGACGAAGTCGTCTTCGGGCGGGAGAAGGAAGACGGCGCGTATGGCCTGGCGCATCTCGGCGGCGTAGCGGTCGTGGTTTTTCAGGGTCCATAGCACTCCGCTTATGTAGGCGTCCTTGTTCTTGTAGCCGAGCAGACCCGCCACCTGTGAATCCGGGAGCATCGGCTTGTGGTTGAACACTTTGAGTACGGCGGAGTAATCACGCTCCTTCACTATGCGGCGGAACTCGCGCATCAATGCGTCGTAATGTCTGCGCACATCTATGATGTCAGGCAGAGAGCGAAGATGATTTTCCAGCTCATCGACCGTGCGCACCCGCGCGTCGCCTCTGCACTCCAGCATCCGTTTCATGCGGTGGCGCACATGCAGCAACACCTGCTCGCGGAAATGGGACTCGAACATTTTCATGACCGAGTTCCTGACCTTGGCCACCACACGCTCCGGGTTGCGGCCGCGTTTACGCGCCATAATGTCCATCACACTCTCAAGCATGAATATGTTTTCCACCTCGGCTACCTCAGGCACCATTATGTTCTTGCGGCGCAGGTATGCCACCTCCTCGTCGTTGCGTCTGTCGCGGTCCACTATCCCGTAGCTGTCCAGATGATGAATCTGCTGTATGTCGCTGAAAGAGCGCGTGGCTTCAATCACCTTGTTGCATGAACCCAACGAGCGCACACTGTGGTACGGGAATACCAGCGGATACAGCTTGGCGTCGATGCTGTGCTTGCCGTCCCCCTCTATGAAGAGTACCGGGCGGCGTATGCCGAGCAGGCAGGTGGTGAGGTCATCGGGCATGGCGCCGGGCGGAAGCACCTCGTAATCCCAGGCATGGGCCGCCGTGTCCTGGCTACGCACCCAGATAGAGACATTCTCCGTACGGGAGTTCATGAAATCCACGTCGGACGTGTTGTACACAAACGCGCAGTCGGGGCGCAGCCCCTCTACGGCGTTCCAGACCACATGTAGCATGGCGGGATGCAGGAACAGACCGGGATTATCCACAAAGACGACGCCGTTCTCGGGTGCATAAAGAGCCGCCGCTATGTAATACAGCACCGTCTTCTCGGAAGACGAGAGCTTGGAGGTGGAGATAAGGTCCGACCCTCCGGGGGTGGAGAACCGCAGGGTACCCTGCTCGCGCATGACCGTATTGTCCGGGAATATGTCCTGCCATATACGCACCAGGGAGTCAAGTTTGGTGGGCTCCAGACGCATCCGCTTTCCCTCGAGCAGGCTCTGCCCCTTGACAGTGAGCAAATAGTGGAACTCGTCCTGGAAGAGCATGATGGCCAGACGGTCCAGGTCTGTGGCGGGACGTGTGTCGGCGGTGAACATAGGGCGGGAGCGGAAAAGACTCTCCACGCTCCCTGAAGGCTCACAGCTCAACGAGCCGAGGGCCGATATGGAAAAGGCGCGGGAGCCGAAACTCTCCATCAGGGCACGCATGAACCGAGACTTGCCCGCACCGGCCCCTCCCACAATGGTTATCTGTCTGTTGGACGGAAACGCTTCCGGTTCCTTACCGTCCACTCGCGGCGGCAATTTCACTTCGTACTCGTTCATGGCATAAAAAATTAAGAGTCTGTGTACTGTTTTATCTGTATTTCAACAGAACTTGACGCCGTAAAGTTAACAAAAATTTTCCGACAAGTCCCTCTCCCTATTCAGAAAAAAGCAAACCATTTTTCCGAGAGAGGGATTCTCGGTTTTTTTTGCTAAATTTGCCTTCCGAAATCTCAAAACCAGTATAGCTTATGTTCTCAGGAATAGTAGAAGAGGCGGCCCGTGTGGTCCGCATAGTCAACGAAGAAGGTAATGTACACCTCACATTGAAGTGTTCATTCACCGACGAGCTGAAAATAGACCAAAGCGTGGCCCACAACGGCGTGTGCCTGACCGTAGTGGCACTCCCCGGCGACGGGACATACACAGTCACGGCCATCGCCGAAACGCTGCGCCGCTCCAACCTCGGCGACCTCAGGGAGGGAAGCCTCGTCAACCTGGAGCGTTCCATGCTCATGAACGGACGTCTGGACGGCCATATCGTCCAGGGCCACGTGGACGCCACCGCCGTGTGTACGTCCGTAGAGGACGAGGACGGCAGCTGGCGTTACACATTCCGATACGCCTTCTCTCCGGAAATGGCCCGCAGAGGATATGTATGCGTAGACAAAGGCTCCGTCACCGTCAACGGTGTGAGCCTGACCGTGTGCGAGCCCGAAGCCGACACATTCAGCGTCTGCATCATCCCCTTCACCCACGAACACACCAACTTCAAGGAGATAGTTCCGGGCACCAAAGTGAACATAGAGTTCGACATAATCGGCAAGTACATAGCCCGCATCAGCGCCCTGTCCTGAGCGGAACAGGAGGAAACAATCAAAAGTTTACGGGTCCTCGCTAAGCGCGGACCCGTAAACTTTTGATTCAATGAATTATTCAGCGGCGGAAGGGGACGGCACGGATTACACGCACCGGCACGGGAATACCGTTGATGCGGCCAGGATTCCATTTGGGCATTTTGGAGAAAATGCGTACAGCCTCCTCATTCAGGGAACTCTCGACCCCCTTGAACACCTGTATGTCGCTCACGGCGCCGTTGCTGTTGACAATAAACGAACACATCACCTTGCCCTGGATTCCCGCCCTGTAAGCGGCCTCGGGATAACGGCGGTTCTTGTTTATGAAACGGAGCAACTTGTCATCACCGCCAGGGAAAGAAGGCTTTTCCCACACATAGTCGTATTCGTATACCTCACGGTATTCCACATGTCCCGCCGATGAATTGACGGAGACACGTACGCGGCAGGTCTGTGCCTTGGCGGACTGTACGACCGCCGCCAGGGCGACAAGCCCTGTCAGAAGCAGTGTGCGTCTTATGTATGGTATCAGTGATGACATTCAAAAATAGCGGAGCTCGAGTGTATGCCCCTTCTGCTTTTACGGTGCAAATATAATGCTGTCCGGGGGATTGTGCAAACTAATTAACTTTCGTTAAACAATCTTTCCGGATATGTTAACCGACAAAGGCTTATTTTTTACAATTCCGGCAGGATTATCCACAATTTAAAAGGCCGGCAGGCGTTATAAGGATGTATGAGATTCGCTTCAATCGCGGCCACGGCCTTGCTCACCCTCGGTGCGACGACGGCACGCGCCCAACAGTCCACATACAGTTGCCTGGAAGTGCCCTACTCTTCCCATGCCTTCGCGCTGGGCGGATATGGCGCCGGCATAGCCGTGATAGATGACGACGTGACCCTTGCCGGAGAAAACCCAGGGCTGCTCGGCAACGAGGTGGAGACTCAGGTGGCGGTGAACTATATGCACTATCTGGGGGACAGCAACTTCACCGGCGTCCACTTCGGCATGGGCTACGGCGCCCACAGCGCCTGGGCCTGCGGCATCCAGTATCTGGGCTACGGCTCTGTGACCGGCACCCTGCCGGACGGTACCATAACCGGGGACTTCGCCATGCACGACATCATGCTCAACGGAGTCTACGCCTACGACATCACTGAAAGGCTACGCGGCGGATTGAACGTAAAGATGGTCATCTCCAGCTACGAACACTACTCGGCCCTGGCCATGGCCGCCGATGTCGGTATAAATTATTACGACCCGGACCGGGATATGTCTCTCTCCGCCGTACTCAAGAATATGGGCGGACAAATCAAGCGATTCGACCACGATTACGTGCGTGTACCCTTCGACATACAACTCGGATGGATGCAGCGTATAGGAGAATCTCCATTCCAGATAATGGCCTCCGCCCATGACCTGACGAAGTGGAAGATGCCTTACTACAAGCACTCCTCGGACGGCACCATGGAGAGCGAATACAAGGACTCCTTTGCGGACAATCTGCTGCGCCACCTGACATTCGGACTGCAATACGCCCCCTCGGACAAGCTGTACATAGCCCTCGGATACAACCACAAAATGCGTACCGATATGAGTACCTACAGACGCAACTTCCTGAGCGGCTTCTCCGCCGGTTTCGGCTTTCGCGTCAAAGACTTCACTTTCGATGTCAGCTACGCCCAGCCTCACAAGGGCGGCTCCTCGATAATGTTCAATCTGGCCTGCGACCTACAGGAATTACTCAGACTTTGAAAAGAATGAAAAAGATAATTGTAGCGATAGACGGTTACTCCTCCTCCGGCAAAAGCACCATGGCCAAACAGCTTGCCGCCGAGGTGGGTTACAAGTATATAGACAGCGGCGCCATGTACCGCGCCGTGACACTTTACGCCATGCGCCACGGCATTGTGGCTCCGGACGGCGGCCTTGACGCCGCCTCCCTGGAGAAAGCCCTGCCGGACATCCGCATAGACTTCCGCATAGACCCGGCATCCGGCAAGAACCATACTTTCCTTAACGGCGAAGATGTGGAGACGCAAATCCGCTCTATGGAGGTAGCGTCCCATGTTAGTCCGGTAGCGGCTATTCCGGCCGTGCGCCATTTCCTGACAGCGCAGATGCGGAATATAGGACGCGACAAAGGGATAGTCATGGACGGGCGCGACATAGGCACCGCCGTTTTTCCACAGGCGGAGATGAAAGTGTTTGTGGACGCATCCGCCGAGGTGCGTGCCCGCCGCCGATACGATGAAATGACAGCCAAGGGGGAACCCGCCGACTACGAGGCTGTTCTGCAAAACGTATTGGAGCGCGATTACATAGACAGCAACCGCGCCGAAAACCCCTTGCGCAAGGCCGACGACGCCGAGGTGCTGTGCAACGACAATATGTCCCTCGCCGAACAGGCCCGCTGGATGCAGGACCTGTTCCGCAAACGCACTCAGGAATGACACCCGATATCGAAATAGACGCGGACTCCGGTTTCTGCTTCGGCGTGGTGACGGCCATACGCAAGGCCGAACAGGAACTGCACGCGCAGGGTTCCCTGTATTGCCTGGGAGACATCGTCCACAATTCCAACGAGGTCGAGCGTCTGCGTGCCAAGGGGCTGAAGACCATTACCCATGCCGAACTGCGACACCTGCACGGCGTGAAGGTGCTGTTGCGCGCGCATGGCGAGCCCCCCTCCACCTATGACATAGCCCGCCGGAAGGGCATAGAAATAATAGATGCCACCTGCCCTGTGGTGCTACAGTTGCAGAAGCGCATAAAGAGCGCTTACGAACTGGCCCGTCAGACCGAGACCCCGCCCCTGATACTCATATACGGGAAGCCGGGCCATGCCGAGGTCAACGGCCTTGTAGGCCAGACGGAAGGCACGGCGATAGTGGTGCAGTGCATCGCCGACCTCGACTCCGTGGATATGAGCCGCGACATACTGCTCTATTCACAGACCACCAAGTCGCTGTCCGGATTCTCCGAGATAATAGAAGAAATAAAACGGCGCAAGCAGGGCGGAGAGTTCCGCTACTTCGACACCATCTGCCGCCGTGTGGCGGGACGCATACCCCAGATACGCTCTTTCGCCCACAGCCACGAGGTAATCCTCTTCGTCAGCGGTCGCAAGAGCAGCAACGGCAAGGCGCTCTTCGAAGAGTGCCGCAAGGTGAATCCGCGCACATATTTCATCTCCGAACCCTCGGAGATTCAGTCCGAATGGGTGAACGGAGCCGGCTCCATAGGCATCTGCGGCGCCACATCCACTCCGCGCTGGCTCATGGAGAGCGTGCGCGAACACCTGGAATGTCTCTGACACCCTGTACTGCAACAACTCTTATTATTTTCCGAATTACGAGCGTATGTTATTCGAAACACCGGAACAACAGGATGAGCGCTTCATGCGCATAGCCCTTCAGGAGGCGTCCCAGGCCGCCGAAGAGGGGGAAATACCCGTGGGGGCCGTCATAGTCCAGGACGGACAGCTGATAGCCCGCGCCCACAACATGACGGAGCGGCTTCGCGATGTCACGGCACACGCCGAGATGCAGGCCATAACCGCCGCAGCCATGACTCTCGGAGGCAAATACCTGCAGGGATGCACCCTTTATGTAACCGTGGAGCCATGCCCCATGTGTGCCGGAGCAATAGGCTGGGCACAAGTGCCGCGCGTGGTATGGGGCACTTCAGACTCCAAGCGCGGTTATACCACCCTCACTCCAGCCACAGGCGCACAGAGTCCGCTCCATCCCAAGGCCACCGTCACCTCAGGCATCCTGGAGGAGGATTGCCGCTCGCTGATTACCGACTTCTTCCGCAGCCGAAGGCGTTAGAAATACCTTCATACGAAAATGAAAAATCCATGGATAGAGGCCACACGGCCACGCACCTTGCCGGTGAGCATAGCCGGAGTAATAGTGGGAATAGCCTGCGCGGCACATTTCGGACATATCTCCTGGCTCCAGGGTGGACTTTGTCTGCTCTTCGCCCTGCTCTGCCAGATAGCATCCAACTTTGCAAACGAATATTTTGACTTCAAGGGAGGACTGGACCGCAAGGGGCGCGAAGGCTTCCGCCGAGGTGTCACCGAGGGGGACATACCCCCCGGGAGCATGCTCGCGGCCACCCTCGGCACTTTGGGCGTCGCCGGACTTATCGGACTGACAATGATACTGCTGAGCGCCCAGTGGTGGCTGCTTATACCGGGAGTGCTGATAGCTCTCTTCGCGCTGGCTTACAGCACCGGACCCTGGCCTCTGAGCCATCACGGCCTCGGAGACATAGCCGTAATCATTTTCTTCGGTCTGGTGCCCGTCTGCCTCACCTCCTACCTGTGCGCCTATGCCTCATGGGGCACTGTATCGCTCTCCCTGCCAGCCTCCGTAGCCGTAGGACTGCTGGCTGCCAATGTACTGATAGTCAACAATTACAGGGACATGGACGATGACCGCGCCTGCGGCAAGCACACCACAGTGGTTCTGCTGGGACGCAAAGTCATGAGCCGGGTCTACCTGCTCTCCGGAGTGGCGGCGATGGTCATAATGTGGCCCGTATGGCACGCCACACTTGTCTATTCCTGGTTTGTGCCATTGCTGTACCTGGCCATACACCGCGCCATCTGGCTACAGATGCGCCGCAGCACCGGGGCGGCCCTGAACCGTCTGCTCGGCCTTACGGCGATGAACCTTCTCATGTTCGCCCTCTTCACCTCTGCGGCGCTGTTGCTGGTGCATGCCTGACAGACAGTGCCGTTGGTCAGCAAGCACATCCACATACAGTAAACGCCGAGACATTATGTCTCGGCGTTTACTGTATAGGGGGTAGAAACTCAGTTGCCTACCCTTATGAAGTAACCGTTGATACCTGTGAGAATCAGGACGGTCTTATTGTCTATCGTCTTGAATTCGATTGTATTGCCGTAAGGACGGCCATTCTTGTTCATCTCGGAAAGCACATCATTATTATTGCGCAGGCTTTCAAGGAGCGCCTTTTCCTCACTTTGGGAGAAACCCTCTGAGCGGAAAGTGCTGATGTCGTAAGAAAGCTGAAGCACACCCTTGCGCACATTCCAGGAGCCGTTTACCGACCAGGCACGCATCTTGGCCAACTTCATGTCGGTGGATTCATAATTATATGAGAAAGTACTGCCGGTCTTGAAATTGAAGAACTGGGTAAGCATGAAATCCTTGGTGTTCTCTTCCAATCGCCATGAGCCGATTAGGCTGGAAGTGAGGGGAGCGTCGTTATCGTCCGCATCGTCATCGTTACAGGAGGGAAGTGCCACCACTGTAAGAAGCAAGGTCAAAAACAGAAAAAATTTTTTCATTTCAGATTATAATTAATGGTTATTAAACTCAAAAGGATATAAAGGCGAAGCGCTGCTTTGCACTCACAGAGCGCAAAGTTAGCATTTATTTTCGTATTTATCTCCTTTCCGCACAATTTTTTCACATACTTTCCCGGGCTCCACTGAGGAATGTAGAAAAAAACAGTACCGAGGCCTTCGGACTTCGGTACTGTTGGTATAATCAAAAAAAATTGCCTTATGGCACTTGCGTGTTCGCGTGAATAATAAAAGCCGTTATCAAACCTTTCTACGACGCTCTTTGATACGAGCCTTCTTGCCGGTGAGGCCACGCAGATAATACAGTTTGGCACGACGTACCTTACCATATTTGTTCACTACGATAGAGTCGATAAAGGGAGACTCCAGGGGGAAGATACGCTCGACACCGATGCCGTCGGAAATCTTGCGGACAGTGAAACGCTTCTTCTCGCCCTCGCCATTGATGCGGATAACCACACCGCGATACTGCTGGATACGCTCTTTGTTACCCTCTTTGATGCGATAAGCCACAGTGATGGTATCGCCGGGGCCGAACTCGGGATGCTGCTTACCGGTGGCAAAAGCCTCCTCTGCAATCTTGATTAAATCCATTTTTTAATTACAAAAATTAAGTTTGGGTTGACCGCGCAATATACGTAAGTCTCTCAAATCCGATGAGTTAAACGCCATGTCTTAAGCTATGGCGCGCTCCCGGCCTTACCAGAGATTGCGAAATCGGCTGCAAAGTAACAAAAAATCCCGCACATACACAAGTTTCAGGGCAAAAGAAGCTGAAAATAAATTATTTTTACGGTATTATTTGGTGGTCTGAAATACGTTTTGTAATTTTGCAGTCCGAAATACCCGCTCACAGGCAGGGTGCGTCTTGCCGTGTGCATCAACTGATTAAACAAATATCGATATACAAAAATGAAAAGAACTTTTCAACCCTCCAACCGTCGTCGTGTGAACAAGCACGGCTTCCGCGAAAGAATGGCCAGCAAGGACGGCCGCAAAGTACTCTCACGCCGTCGTGCCAAAGGCCGTCGCTCGCTCACTGTCAGCGACCACATCGCTTCAAAGTAAACGATTAGGC
Organism: uncultured Bacteroidales bacterium; assembly: GCA_900547755.1. Taxonomy (GTDB): domain Bacteria; phylum Bacteroidota; class Bacteroidia; order Bacteroidales; family Muribaculaceae; genus Lepagella. The sequence goes on along the minus strand of URIC01000012.1, from coordinate 32,232 downwards.
CCCGACAAGCAGGAGGATGTCAGCTACACGCTTACATCCTCCTGCTTGTTTATACCCATACCTTACCTGAGATATATGACTGTGCGTTGGGCAGATAACCTCTGCATTAAAAAAGGAGGCCACCCCATCTTGGGATTGCCTCCGTTTGCGTTTCGCCGGGTGCCGGCCGCCTGTCACTTACGGATACCGAGTTCCTTCTTGGCGATAATGGCACGATAGCGGTTGATGTCCTTGCGGATGAGATAGTCCAGCAGGCTACGACGCTGACCTACCAGAGCCTTCAGCGCGCGGGCAGTGGTGTGGTCCTTATGGTTCTCCTTCAGATGCTCCGTGAGGTGCTTGATGCGGATGGAGAACAGTGCAATCTGGCTTTCGGGGCTACCGGTGTCGTTCTTGCCCTGGCCGTACTTCTCGAAAATGGCTTGCTTCTCTTCTGTGCTAAGATGCATGATTTGAAATGTTTTTAAATAGTTAATGTATAGACTTCGCTTGGTAAAGATGTCGCTCGTGCCGTGCCCCCGACAGCCAAATCGAAAGCCACACCCTGCGAATCTTTAACCAAAAAGCGCTGCAAAGGTACACATTATTTTTGAAACCCACAACCCCCTTGCCGATATGAAAAACAAATATCCGACCGGTAAAAGGCAGGCAAACAGCAACACGGCTGCGCCACAAAAAAGTGCGGCGCAGCCGTGTTCGGAAAATGGCGCGTGTGAATTACCTTATCACCACCTTGTTTACTTTATTTCCACGTCGTACCACGTAGATACCGGGAGCGAGTGAGGAAGCATCCATACGCATACCGCCGAGGCTGTAATATTCGGCTACGGCATCAACATCTGCGGAAATGCCGCCGACTGCCGCCACAGGGTCTCCCTGGCCGTTGAAAGTCACCTTGATAGGCATATCGCCCATTGCGGAATGCCATATCACATCAATCACCATAGCGAGTTTGCCGGAGGCGTCGCAGGCTCCGTTAATGTCGACAGTGGCGTCAATGGCGCCATCCATAAGCTGCATATCCTCCACGGTACCCTTGAAGGTCGTCACGCCTGCCGCGTCTACGGTCATGCCCACTTCATCTACCTTGATGTCGCCTATAGTGCCCAAATCTCCCAAGGAGAGGTCAGGAAGCAGGAACGCGCAGGCGGTGTTGTCCGCATTAGGAGTAATCTCGATAGTAGCGTCCACATCCTCGGCTATCGCGGCGCCGTTCATCTCCACTGTGAGCTTGCCGGGATATTTCTTGACATCGCCGGTAATGGGAGTGTCCTCGTATACGCACTCCACCTTATCTATTGTCAGAGAGTTGCCGGGGATGATGTTCTGGTCGCTGAAATAGTCGTTGGCGGAGAAGATGACGTTAATCATTTCGGGGGCGGCGTCGGACTTATAGTCAAGCAGCACCTCTCCCTTGGTCCACTCGGAAGCGGTCTCGGCAATGACAAGTTTGCCCACCGCTATCAGCTCTGCGCCATCGCTCTTCGTGACCTCGCCGCCCTTGGCCGTCTCCATGCCCAGGATATTGCGGTCGCGGTTGACCATATCTACGGTAGTCGGAGTACCGAAGTGTATGTCGCCCGGCACTTCTGCCTGAGTGAAAGTTCCTTTCCAAAGATAGACGATAGCGTTGGCCGGCTGTGTGTTCTCATTGTCGGCGCTGCGCTCGAACTTGTACATGAAAGTCACTTTGGCGGGACGTCCGGTGAACCCGATACCCCCGAATGTGCCTCCGTCATTCTCGGTGCCCAGCATAGAAGTACTCCAAGTGGTACCCAAAGTCACATAACCGGGTACAATCTGGGTCTCCATCATAGGGTTGGCGGTATTGAAGACCTTGACGGCCGACGCCGACTCGTAGCCTTCCGCCTTCTCGCCCACCGTGGTGGCTCCCAGGCCGCTGAGGCCGGACACCTGAGAAATAGTCCAGGGGGCCGGAGTGGTACCGGTGACGGTGGTGCTGGCGGTGCTTGTCCAGGGGATACAGTCGCCCCATGCCTCTTCAAAGCCGTTGTTGGGCAGTTGCTGTGCCATTGCGCTGAGAGCGAGGCACATAGCCGAGGAAATTGCGAAAATTTTCTTCATAGTCATGGTTTTATGGAATTTTACGGGTGCAAATTTACTCACAAATTGGCAAATATCGCACTGTTTCTTCAAACTATTTTGTCAATTCGCGAGTACGGGAATATATGAATCAGTAACATGGGACACAAAAACAGGTTTATAGGATAGTTTAATAAGATAAACGAATACGTAAGGTAATAATCTAATTTTTCACACGTTAAATATAAAAGGCTTATCTAAACACTTATATGTAATCCCATTCTTCAACGCATGAATAAACTACTTCTGACAATGGCATCCGCCGCTTTTCTCACATTCAGCTTCCCGACCGCCTTCACAGCGATGGCACAGAGTGATTATGACCGGCAATTCCTCTCCTATCCCGCCTACAACGGCACCGACTTAGGCGTGACCGTCAACAACTCAGGCACTCACTTCAAGCTGTGGAGTCCACAGGCCGATGCCGTGCGCGTGAACCTGTACGACCAAGGACGCGGAGGCAAGGCGTACGACACCCTCCAGTTGGCCAAGAATCCGGCCAACGGCGTATGGAGCGGAACAATCGATGCCCGTCTGTATGGCAAATTCTACACATTCCAGATATACAAGGATGGCAAATGGCTTGACGAGACTCCGGGCGTATGGGCCAAGGCCGTGGGCGTGAACGGCAAACGTGCCGCCATTATAGATTTCGCAGCCACCGACCCCGAGGGCTGGTCCTCCGACAAAGGCCCGCAGGTAAAGAATTTCTCGGATGTCATAATCTACGAGATGCACCACCGCGACATGAGCATGCACCCCAGTTCGGGTATCGCCAACAAGGGCAAGTTCCTGGCGCTCACCGAACATGGCACTGTCAACCCCGAAGGCCTGGCCACCGGCATAGACCACCTGAAGGAGCTGGGTGTCACACATGTGCATATCCTCCCCTCCTACGACTATAACTCCGTGGATGAGACCGACTTGCCCGCCAACCAATATAACTGGGGATATGACCCGCAGAACTACAACACCCCGGAAGGCTCCTACTCCACCAATCCCTCCGACCCCGAGAGCCGGGTGCGCGAAATGAAAGAGATGATTAAGGCTCTGCACGACGCCGGAATCGGTGTTATTATGGATGTGGTGTACAACCATACCGGACAGAACGAGGGTTCCAACTTCGAGCTGACCGCTCCCGGATACTACTATCGTCACCGTAACGACGGCTCCTGGAGCGATGCCTCCGGCTGTGGCAACGAGACAGCATCGGACCATGAGCAGATGGCCAACTACATTGTCAACTCCGTGAAGTACTGGGCCGACGAATACCACGTGGACGGCTTCCGCTTCGACCTTATGGCAATCCACGACACCGAGACAATGAACCGTGTGGCCCGCGAACTCAAGGAGGTGCGTCCGGACATCTTCGTTTACGGCGAAGGCTGGACAGCAGGCGACTCTCCGTTGGCATCCGAGCGTCGCGCCCTCAAGGAGAACGTTAGCAAGATGCAGAACGTAGCGGTCTTTTCCGACGACATACGCGATGCCGTAAAAGGGCACTACTCCAACGCCGAAGACCGTGGATTCGCCTCCGGTAAACCGGGCAACGAGGAGACTGTAAAAATCGGTATCGTGGGTGCCACAGCCCATCCGCAGGTGGACTACGGCAAGGGCAACAATTCCAAGTTCCCCTACGCCGAGTCCCCCGAAATGACAGTCAATTATGTGAGCTGTCACGATGACCTGACGCTCACCGACAAACTGCGCAAGTCAATGCCGGACGCCACCGAGGATGAACGTAAGGCCGTGGCCAGACTGGCCCAGACAATCGTATTCACTTCACAGGGCACTCCGTTCATGTTCGCAGGAGAGGAGATTTTCCGAGACAAGAAGGGCGTTCACAACTCATACCGGAGTCCGGATGACATAAACGCCATAGACTGGGAACTGAAGAGTACGAACCATGACCAGTTCGAGTACTATCAGGGGCTTATATCTCTGCGCAAGGCACATCCCGCTTTCCGCATGACCACCGCCCAGGATATAGCCAAGCACCTGAGATTCGACAATATCGACTCCGCCAGGCAGCCCAACCTCATCAGCTACTCGCTTACCGGCCACGCCAACGGCGATGCCTGGCAAGAAATCAAACTGGTATTCAACGGCGCGGACCATGCCCAGAGCGTAAACATACCCAAGGGCGAGTGGACAGTTATAGCCGCTGACGGCAAAATCAATCCTGACGGCATGGGCACAAGCAAGGGCGGCAAAACCACAGTGGCTCCCTACTCCGCTCTCATCCTTGCCCGCTGACCCCCTTACCGACATGGCCTCACTCCGCCCCGAATCCACTCTTACCGCCGGACAGCGCTTCGCATTGGTGGGGGTGCTGGTGCTGGCCATGGCTTCCTTCTGCGCAGTGTTATGGAAAAGCCGTCGCCCGGCCACATTAACCGCTACCGAGCAGGTGACTATCACCGAGTTCCAGACCATTCCGCCGGTCAAGGCCGACAACGACACCTCCGCCAAATCCAAGACCGGACACTACAAAAGCAAAAAATCCAAGACCGGCAAGAAAAAGTCAGGGAGCAAGCAAAAGGAAGCCGCTCCGGCACCTCCACCCCGTGATATCACCTCTGAAACCGTAAGTCCCTGACACTCCCGGATATACCAAGAGGCTGCGCTGACTCGGAGTCAGCGCAGCCTCTTGCTGATTATGGCTTATTACGTAACATTACTAACCCCCGGACCCTCACGGGCTAATGGGTATCACTAAATTCATAACTTTTCAAGTGCAAAGTTACATCCTTTCATTCTTACGCACAATACCTGAAACAGGGTAAATAATCGCCTTACCGCATCGTGCCTGAAAAACGAAACACTACCCATATACGGGTAACAGCACCCCGGAAACCCTTCCCGTCGCCGGTAACAGACAAACGGACCCTATACTCACATTCAAGTAATGACAATCCCTGAGGTACAAAGCAGGCATCACATCAAAATACCTTGAAAAGGGTACTTGCAAGACGTGCGTATTTTCACTAATTTTGCATTGCTAAAATGGAACAGTATTTACCCCGACACAAAATGAGAGACATAATCGCGGACAACGGCCTCCTGCTGATGGCCCTGTCGCGGTTCGGCATCTCGTTGGGCTTCGGAGACAGCACCGTGGCCGACGTATGCAGCAATACAGGCGTGGACTGTGACACATTCCTGGCAGTGGTGAACTTCATCAGCGGCAAGCCTCACCAGGCCTACCGGGTGTCGCTGCCGGCCCTCACGGAATACCTTAAACAGGCCCATATCTACTTTCTCGAATATGTACTCCCAGGCATACGCCGTCGCCTTATAGAGGCAATCAGCACCGGCGTAAGCGGCGATGTAAGTGTTGTGGTTCTTAAATTCTTCGACGAGTACACTGCCGAAGTGCGCCGCCACATGGAATACGAGAACACCACTGTCTTTACCTACGTGGAGGCCCTCATCAAGGGAGAAAAGCCTGAAGGATTCAGCCTCGCGACCTTTGCCGAGACCCATAAGCCGGTGGCTGAAAAGCTGAAGGAATTGAAGGAAATATTCATCTGTCACTTCCACACGGACGGCGACCGGGTAGACCAGTTCAACTCCGTATTGTTCGACATAATAACTACCGAGCGGGACATCGACACACACTGCCATGTGGAAGACAGCCTCTTCGTTCCGGCGGTACAGGAACTGGAGAACCGGCTTGACACGAAAGAAGAGGACCCGTCCAAGCAGACTCCGGGGAAACTGGACGCAAACGGGGACATAGAGCTTACGGCCCGCGAGAGGGACATCGTCAAGGCCATAGCCCGGGGACTCTCCAATAAGGAGATTGCTGACAAGCTGTTCATTTCCGTACACACTGTGGCCACCCACCGCCGCAACATCTGCGCCAAGCTGAACATCCACTCGGCATCGGGCATGACCCTGTTCGCCATTATCCATGGCCTCATCTCCCTTGAGGAAGCCAATGCCTTGCTTCCCGGCCTTTGACAGGATACCTAATATAAATTGATAACAGTCTGTCGGTCAAAGACCGACAGACTGTTATCAATCAGTACCCCCGCAGGGAATCAAACCCTGATCAGATGAACCGGAATCACCCATTCTATTCGTTGAACTACAGGGGCGGGTATGTTTTCAAGTGCAAATTTAGCGATTTTTTTTGAGTCGGCTGCTGCGTACAAGCGATTTTTTTGCCCGGTGAAGTCTTTTTATTAATTTTGCGGCATGGAAGTACGCATTGAAGAGAGTTGGAAACAGCAACTTGCCGACGAGTTTGACAAACCTTATTTCGCGGAATTGGCCAAGCGTGTCCGCCAGGAATATGCCGCAACCGCCGTATATCCGCCAGGAGGACGTATTTTCGCGGCTTTTGCGGCCTCGCCTTTCCACAGCACCAAAGTGGTGATAGTGGGTCAGGACCCTTACCACGGTCCCGGACAGGCCAACGGACTTTGTTTCTCCGTCAACCCGCAAATCAAGATGCCCCCCTCTCTGGTGAATATATTCAAGGAAGTGAGCGCCGAGACAGGAGCGCCCATGCCTCCGGACGGAGACCTGACGCGCTGGGCCCGACAGGGAGTGTTGTTGCTGAACTCGTCGCTGACGGTACGTGCCCATTCTCCAAAATCCCACAGCGGCATAGGCTGGGAGCTGTTTACGGACCGGGTGGTGCATGAGTTGGCCGAAAAACGCGAGCATCTGGTATTCATGCTCTGGGGCAGTGACGCGATACGCAAGGGTGAGTTCATAGACCGCAGCCGACACCTGGTGCTTACCTCAGCTCATCCGTCTCCTCTGAGCGCTTACCGGGGATTCTTCGGCAATCACCATTTCGTACTCGCCAACGACTATCTGCGCAGACATGGAAAAGAACCCATAGTCTGGTAGCCGCAGTCAGAGGAAACTCAGATATTTGTAGAAAAGAACCCTGTGAACGTGCTCGCGAAGCAGGTCGGCGGATAAAAGCCCGCTCTTTACGGCATCCACTATGTCGCCGATAGCGCGGCGCGTGTCGGAAGGCGCAAGTATTATGTCCACACCGGCAAGGAGCGCCAGCACCGCCGGAGACTCCGATGAGCCGATACTCTTCACGGCCCCCATGTTGACGGCATCGGAAATCACAAGTCCGGGGAAACGCATCTGCTCGCGCAACAGCCCTTCAATCAACTTTTCGGAAAAATCCGCCGGCAGAGAATCACCTGTGAGTGCAGGGACAGCCACATGCGCCGCCATCAGGGCAGGGAAGCCATAGTCCACATATCTGCGGAAAGGGAGCAAATCCGTTTTACTTAACTCCTCGGCCGTACGGTCTATCACAGGGAGCCATACGTGCGGGTCGGTGCGGGTGTGGCCGTAGCCGGGAAAATGTTTCGCCACCGGCATTATTCCGGCATCTTCCAGGCCACGCGCGTATGCCATTCCGAGGTCCGCCACACGTTGTGGTTCGGAACCTAACGAGCGTTTGTACATATACCATCCGGGACCGGGAACCACATCGAGCACCGGCCCGAAGACCATATTTATGCCTACAGCCTCACATTCGGCGCCTACCGCCGCCCCGTAGTCGTACATACTCTGTTCCGTGGCATCCGTAAGCTCGCAGTTCAACGGATAAGCGGTGGCGTCCTTAAGCCTCATTCCGAGACCGTTCTCCGCATCGATAGCTAAAAACAGAGGTATGCCGCTCATGCGGGAAATGGAGTCGGAAAGGATGCGCATAGAGAGCGTGTCGCCCTTATGAAAGGCCACGCCTCCCACCTTGGAGTCCATCACATAGCTGCGCAGCAGACGTAGGGTGACAGGGTCCGCACTGGCGTACGTGGCCGGCATAACGAGCTGACCGGCCATCTGTTCGACAGTCATGTCGCGCATCACGGAGTCAGCCCATGCCGTGGCCTCCGCCGTAAGGTCCTTACTCCCGTCCGCCGGGGATTGCGCGGCACCCGAACCGGAATCCGCGCTCCGGGAACATCCTGTCGAAATACAGAACGCACAAGCGCATAGCAGCGGAATCAGAGAGCGGGAACGGACGGCCATACAGGTTCAGAAACGCTTGACAGTGACTATTCGCGGACGCGGGTCCGGATTGACAGGTATTCCCGCACGTCCCAAGTCGACGACATATCGCATCATAGGAGCGCACAGCTCTTTGCTGTCTTTCCACACACTCCTGGCCTGTTTAAAGGCACTGAGGTAATCGCCGCCGAGCGCCAGATAGTCAAGAGTGGCCACGTTGTACTGAGCGGCAGGGTCAACCGGCTGTCCGTTCACAAGTATAGACTCCACCTTGTCTCCCGCCTCATTCAGGCCTATCCACACGCCTTCACTCACCGCCTGCCCTTTCTGCAAGGCGGCCTGGCTCAGCACCTCGGTAAGCGCCGAACCCGGCATGGTTACAATCTCCACATAATTGGTGAAGGGATATGTGGACAGAATCTGCCCCTCGGTAATGGCGCCCTTGTCCATAGGCAGACGTATGCCACCGCTGTTCACCACCGTCAGGTCCACTCCGCCCGGCAGGGAAATGGAGTCAGCCACACTCACAGCGTACTGCTGCACCGCGTCGGCAGTGAAATTGGAAAGCAAAACGGAGGTGGCGTACTGCTTGGTGTTGCGCATACTGACATCGCAAACGGCTATCCGGCGTGCATTTATAGAATCCACTATATGGGTGTACGGGGCGATGAAGCGCTCTATCTTTTTGTCGAATTTCGCGGAGTTCTGACCCACTACGGGAATCATGCGGGCTTCCTCCACCACCGGCTTCCCGCCGTCCAGGTCCACCTTTATATAACCGAGATTGGCTCCATAGCGTCCTGTCTGCTCCACGAGTACCGGTTTTCCGTCGGCGTTGCTGAACACATTGGGACGCTCGGGAGTGTCGGGACTCACCAGCTCATGGGAATGGCCGCTGATGATTATGTCTATTCCTTTGGAAGCCTTCGCCAAATCTACATCGGTGGTGCGTCCGGCACCGGAGTCATCGGAATAGCCGATATGCGTGACGGCAATCACCAGCTCGCAACCCAGGGAACGGAGCTTCGCCGCAGTGGCGTTGGCCGTGCCGATAATATCCGAATACTTGACGCCGCGATAGTTCTGCGGGCTTACAATCCCGTCGGGGTCAAGGTTCAGACCCATTATTCCGACTTTCCTGCCATCTATTTTCCTGATTATATACGGGTCGAACACCCCTTTGAGGGGAGTATCGGAAAAGTCGTAGTTCGCCGAAAGTTTAGCGGCGCCCTTGCGCTTGTAATACCTGGCAAGCTCGTCCAACCCGTTATCCAGCTCATGGTTGCCTATAATCTGCACGTCATACCCCATCATGTCCATAAGCGGGTACTCCACCTGTCCGCCAAACAGCTTGAAATACAAGGTACCTTGCACTATGTCGCCGGCATCTATCAACAGCACATTCTTTTCGGCGCGACGTACGCTGTCAATCAGCGCCTTGCGCTGTAAAACACCCCCGATACCATTTTCAGCTTCTACGTGGGAATGGGTATCGTTGGTATGCAGAATCACAAGGTCGCGGGCACTCGCCATGGCAGCGCAGACCACTAAAGTCAGGGCCAATCCTCTCCAGATTTTATTCATATCTCATCTATTCTATATGACTTAAAACAGTTTTTCACTGCAAAACTAACCAAAAATATCCAAATGTCAGCACATTAGAGGAGGCAAATTTGCCCTGACACGAAATTTTTCGTAACTTTGCAGGCGCGTTGCGCAATCCCTGCCTGGGGAAAGGGCGGCACATCCCACAAAAGGAAACGCCTGGACGCAATCTATACAGAAACATATAACGCTTTATATTTCAAATGATTAACGCTCAAGACATTAAAAACGGCACTTGCATCCGCATGGATGGCCGCCTGTATTTCGTGATTGAATTCCTGCATGTAAAACCCGGCAAGGGCAACACATTCATGCGCACCAAACTCAAAGACGTGGTAGACGGCCGTGTGCTGGAGCGTCGCTTCAACATCGGCGAGAAACTGGAAGACGTGCGCGTGGAGCGTCGTCCCTACCAGTTCCTGTACAGCGAGGGCGGCGACGACATCTTCATGAACCAGGAGACCTTCGACCAGGTGCCCATCAGCAAGGAGCTCGTCACCGGCGCAGCCTTCATGAAGGAGGGCGACATAGTGGAGGTAGTGAGCGACGCCTCCACCGAAACCGTTCTCTACGCCGAGATGCCTACCAAGACAGTACTCAAAATCACATACACCGAACCCGGCCTTAAGGGCGACACAGCCACCAACACACTGAAACCCGCCACCGTGGAGACCGGCGCCACCGTACGTGTGCCCCTGTTCGTAAACGAGGGCGAGTTCATCGAGGTTGACACACGTGACGGTTCCTACGTAAGCCGTATCAAAGCCTGACATACATCCTTTCCGACCATGACCCCCCGCACCCCGGCTGAAGCACCGCGCCTCTCCATCATCGTTCCGGTCTACAACCGCGAGGCCGAGGTGGCCGACCTGTTGGAAAGCCTTAAGGCCCAGACAGACCGCGACTTCGAGACAGTGATAGTGGAAGACGGTTCCACCCTGCCCTGTCGACGTGTCGTCAAAGAGTACAGTCCATGTCTGGACATAAAATATTTCTACAAAGACAACGAAGGGCGCTCCATAGCCCGCAACTACGGAATAGACAGAGCCGACGGAAATTACTTGATTTTCGTCGACTCTGACTGTATTTTGCCTCCCGGGTACATAGCCACGCTACGGAAATGTCTCAAAGAGCATTACACCGACTGCTTCGGGGGGCCGGACTCCGCACACGCCTCCTTCACCGACATCCAGAAGGCCATAAACTACTCCATGACCTCGTTCCTCACCACCGGCGGCATACGCGGCGGCAAGGTGCAGATGGAGAAGTTCGTGCCCCGCACTTTCAACATGGGATTCTCGCGCCGCGTGTACGAGAAAGTCGGTGGCTTCCGGGAGATGTTCAGCGAGGACATAGACATGAGTACCCGAATCCGCCTCGCAGGATTCTCGATCAATCTGTTCCGTCCCGTCTACGTCTACCACAAGCGTCCTGTGGACCTGCGCAAATTCTGGCGGCAGGTACATGTGTTCGGCATGAGCCGCATCACACTGAAACTGCTCTACCCCGGTTCCATGAAGCCGGTACATACCCTTCCGGCAGTGTTTACTCTCGGTTCCTTTGCCCTTGTCCTGCTCTCCGTCTTATGGCGCTGGTGGAGCATCCTCCCATTGGCCGCTTACCTGCTGGCTGTGTGGATAGCAGGCATCATCAACACCAGGAGTCTGAAAATCGGCTCATTAGGAATAATGACCTCACTCACTCAGCTTCTCGGTTACGGCACCGGCTTTATCCGTGCATACGTCTGGAAAATACTGTTGCGCCACGGCCGCGACGAGGCGCAGGAGATAGAGATGCGACGAGGCAAGTGACCCCATGATTATAAAAGAGTCACATACAGAATCCGGACCCGGAGCAGCCAGTGAGCCGAAACCCGTGTTGCCCAAGGTGAAGGATATGTGTGAAGAAGACCAGCCGCGTGAACGTGCCGAGCGGCTGGGCTGCGGCGCACTATCCGTGGCAGACCTCTGGGCCCTGGTACTGCGCACCGGCTCCATAGGAAATCCCGTCACCAAACTGACCCGCGACATGATGGCGGCCAGCAACAACCGTCTCACCTATCTGGAACGGCGTACACGCGCGGAGCTGATGCAGATAAAAGGCCTTGGCAAGACCAAGGCCATACAGGTGGAGGCCGTGATGGAGCTGATACGCCGATACAACAGCGAAGAGCCGGCCGAGCTGCCATCCGTAATGAGTTCCAAAGACCTATACGCCGTTATCAAGCCCCGCATAGCCCATCTGCCCCACGAGGAAATATGGGTTGTAATCATGGACAACAAACACCGGGTAGTCAAGCTCTTCCAGGCCGGCAAAGGAGGTTGGACCTCCACATTGTTCGACATCAAAGTGATTATGAAGGAGGTGCTGGTGGAGAATGCCACGGCCATAGCCCTGTGCCACAACCATCCTTCCGGCACGATGCGCCCATCCCGCCAGGACGACGAAATAACCCGACGCTGCCTCAACGCCTGCAAACTACTGGAAATAAGTATGCTGGACCACATAATAGTGTCTCCGCACGCTTACTACTCGTACAATGACGAAGGGAGACTGACCCTCTGAACCAACTCCCCGGTCACGTTCCATGTCCGGATTTCTTCATATTTGGCGGTATGGAGTTTTTTTTGTAACTTTGCCGATGCTTTCGAGGTCTTGGCCTCAGTCGATGCAGAAATGGTGAAATGGTATACACGAAAGACTTAAAATCTTTTGGGACGAAAGTCCCGTGCGGGTTCGAGTCCCGCTTTCTGCACTGATTTTACAACCACCCAGAGTGTGTCCGGGCTTCAGCTCCGACACACTTTTTTTAGCCGGGTTCCATAAATCGGTCTGCGTCATTCAGCCATGAACCTGCATCTTGTTTTTAACATCTGTATCTTCAGATTCATATACTCCCCCATTACATTGATTGACAGACTTATAAACGCAATGCCGCCGACACTTTGCTCATTGCTCACCGTCGGACTAATCTTATGGCTCACCCTGGCCCCACAGCCCATGGGAGAACTTGAAGTGCCCCTGTTTCCCGGTGCCGACAAGGCGGTACACGCAATCATGTTCGGATTCCTCACATGGATGCTTTACATAGACTCCGGCAAAGTGCGGCACCATGTACCCTCTGCCCGTACCGCACTGTCATGCGCCCTCTGCTCCACACTGTTCGGACTCCTGATAGAATGGCTGCAAAAGGCCATGGCCATGGGGCGTTCTCCAGAAGTGGCGGATATGTTCGCCGATGCCTCCGGCGCCCTTGTGGCACTCCTCTTGATTCTCGCATTGCGTCACAGACTCCCTCCGCTTAAATATTAAGAAACCGTCTGCAAATAAACTGCTTTTGTATTTCTCGCGTCCTTTTTTTCAATCGTCACCTCAACATATACGCGCTTACGGGTGTTTACTAATTGAGACTCTCTTCTTCTCTATTTCCATTAAACTATGTCTGAGCAGAACGGACACATTCCCGAGGCGCAGCAGAAGGAGCGAACCGCTCCCGACACTCGCAAAAAGCCACGCAAGCATCTCATAAAGCCTACGTGGCTTAGACGTACGCTCAAAGTTTTACTCGGCTTTTTCGTCTGCATCCTTCTGCTGCCGGTGCTGGTGTACATCCCTTTTGTCCAGGACTTTCTTAAGGACGTGGCCTGCGACGTCGCCTCGGAAAAGACCGGAATGAAAATAAGCGCCGAGCGTTTTAGGCTGCGCTGGCCATTGGATGTGGAAATGGACGGGGTGCTCGTCATAACCAGGACAGGGGACACGATAGTGCAGGCACGTTCACTGGTAGCAGACGTAAAGTTGCTCCCCCTGCTGCACATGGATGCGCAAATCAAAAAGATGCGTCTGCTCGAGGGGCGCTATCTTATGGTCTCCGAAGACTCATCCCTAACCATGCGCATCATGGCCGGCGAGCTGGAGCTGGAGGGAGGCTCCGACATCAATCTGAAACAATCGCTGATAGCCTTGCGCGACCCGCGCCTCAAGGACGCCGACGTATCGCTGCAGATGAATGTGTGGAAAAGCAAGCCCGACAGTGTGCCTTCTCCCCCCGCCCAATGGGTAATCACCGCCAATCGTCTGCTCCTTGACAACGTACGTTTCCGTATGTCCATGCCGCCCACCGTCAAGGACCTTGACCTCACCGTCGGTAAAGGCTCCCTGGACGGGGCGGTGATAGACCTCAAACGCCACGACATAAGTGCCGCCTCCGTAAAAATAGCCGGAGGGAAAGCCCGATATGTGGTGCCCACAGCCCGATATATAGCCACACATCCCGCGCCCATAGACACGATTTCGCCTCCCTCGCCTCCCTATACCATCCGATTGGGAAAAGCTCATCTGGCCTTTGAGAGTGCCTTCTACGGAGTAGACGGAGCCACACCGCAGCCCGGTTTTGACCCTTCGTTCATAGAAGCCTCCGATGTCGAAATTTCCTTGCAGGACTTCTACAACAGGGCCTCCACCCTAAGGCTTCCCATAACCGCCCTCAGAGCCAAAGAGCGCTCGGGACTGGCCATAACCTCCGGCACAGGCGAGATAGCCATCGACTCACTCGGCCTTAAATTCTCAGACATAGACATCGCCACAACCCGCTCCAGGCTTACAGGCAATGCCCTTGTCTCTTATGAACTTATGGCCCTTGACCCAGATGCTCCGGTTTCCCTGGACCTGTCCGGTTCTTTGGGCTGGGATGACCTGTACGCATATATGCCCACACTGAAACCTATGCTCTCCGTGTTTCCCCACGGCAACCCGATAGTGTTCGATATCGCCGCCACCGGGACTGTCTCAGATGTGGTTCTAAAGCGCTTCTCCCTGAGCATACACCGTTTCCTCTCGCTAAAAGCCGACGGACATGTGGCAAATCCGATGAATCCCCAAAAGACAGATGCCTCTCTGAATCTGAACGGCTCCCTGCAGGACGCAGGGGTGATGAACCGGATGTTCGGCAAGCAACTCGCCGCAATGGGAATCAAGGTACCCGCTTTCTCTATAAAAGGGCACGTGGCTGCCAAAGGCCGCAGTTACAAAGCGGACCTGAGCCTTAAGTCAAGCGCCGGAGACGCTTCTCTCAACGGGTCTCTATCGCTCACCGCCGAGCGATATGACGTGGACGCGACTCTGCGCAGGTTTAACCTCGGCGCAATAATGCCGTCGCTCGGTTTAGGCACTATAACAGGCACCCTTACGGCCAACGGGGCCGGATTCAATCCCACTGTCAAGGGAGCCGGCACCCACATAGACGCAGATGCCTCGACCCTGGTGTATGGAGGTAATAACCTCGCTCCGCTCTCTCTGAAAGCCACTCTCGCCGGCCAGAAATATGACATTGACCTGCAAGGTTCCAACCCCATGCTGGACCTCTCGCTCATGGCCAAAGGAACCCTCGCGGGAAACGACCTCTCCACAGACATGACCGCCGACCTCCGCCATGTGGACCTGCACGCACTCGGCTTCATAGATGTGCCTTGTCAGGGAGCGGCCAGTTTCGACCTCTCCGGTTCGGCAAATCTGGAGTCTTACCACTGCGACCTGACCGGGGGACTATACGACCTCGACTGGAACTATGCGGATAAGCTATACGCTATCCCCTCGGCTTTTGATTTCGACTTCCTGAGCAATGCCGCTCAGACGGGACTCTCCCTTTACGGCGACGGGCTGAACCTGGATTTCCACGCCGCCTCTTCACTCAGACGCCTCACCGCCTCCTTGCCTCGAATCATGGCTCTGGTGGCACGTCAGGTGGACAGCAAACAGCTGGACATGAACGTCATATCAGACGAATTGCCTCTCTTCACCCTTGACCTGGATGTGGACTCACAGGGACTCGCCTCGCATTTCCTGGAGGGCACGGGCTATAAGTTCGACTCACTGCACATGGCCTTGGCCAACGACTCGACTATTTCAGGCGACATGAAGCTGACCGGCGCCGGCAACAGCTCCCTCACCCTGGACACCGTAACCCTGGGGCTGAACCAGCGCGGACAGATGCTTAACTACAACCTGCATATCGGCAACACCAAGGAGAACCTCCCCGCCTTCGCCTCGGTAGACATCTCCGGATATGCCGGTTCCAACCGCGCCTCGGCTTTCCTGCGTCAACGCGACAGCGAACACAAAGAGGGTTACCGTCTGGGATTCACCGCCGCTTTCCTGGACTCCGTGGTCAATCTGCACCTTACCCCTCTGAACGCCACAATAGCCTACAAGCCATGGTCCGTGAACGACGACAACTACATCCAGATAGGACCCGGCAAGCGCATACAGGCCGATATGACCGCCTCCAGCGGCACCTCAAGCGTACGCCTCAGCACTCCTCAACGCACCGACTCCCTACAGGCACTGCAAGTGAATATAAAAGACCTGCACATAGAAGACCTGCTCCAGATGAATGTGTTGGCGCCTCCCATAACCGGTACCGTAAACTCCGACCTCACTTTGGTTTACAGGGGCAATGCAGTCACAGGCAAAGGCTACCTGGGCGTGCATGACCTGGCCTACGACAGGCAGCGCATCGGAGACCTGGACTTCGACGTACAGGCCGGCATGGGATTCACAGGCAACACGGGCGGCAAGATAGGAATGTTGCTGGACGGCCGCGAGGTGGCCGTGTTCAGAGGCTATATGTTCAACGACACCATCAAGCGACAGAACGTGAAGGACCCGACCGCTTTCGAGCTTGAGCTGAAAGAGTTCCCTCTCGCCGTGGCCAATCCATTCCTGTCCCAGGAATATATGCAGCTCACAGGTGCCCTAAACGGAAAAATCAAGATGAACGGAGAGTTCTCGGCGCCATTGCTGAACGGTGCCCTGGAGTGCGACTCCGTGGGCATACGCATCCCCGTGGCTTCCAGCACACTTTATTTCCAGAAAGACAATCCCATTGTCATAGAGAACAACGTTCTGCGATTCAACGACTTCAGACTCTACGGCATGAACCGCAAGCCGATAACCGTGACCGGAAAGGTAGACGCATCCTCTATATCGGACATAGCCATAGACCTTTCTATGGACGGCCGCGAGGTGGCACTTGTAGACAACAGACGGCGAACAGACGAAATCTACGGCAAGCTCTTCATAGACCTCTCGGCATCCGCCCGTGGTCCTCTTAGCCGCCTTGACATAAACGCCGACCTCTCCGTGCGTCCCGCCACCGACATTTATTACACCTACTCAAGCGCCGACGCATCCATACAGCAGGGCAATACCACCGATGTGGTGCGTTTCGTCCGGTTTGCAGACTCCACCCTCAATGTTACCGCCGATTCGGTGCAGAAGTACACCCCAATGAATATGCGCATAGATGCCTCCCTCGGCATAATAAACGGCGCGAAGGCCACAATAAACCTATCTGCAAACGGCACGGACAAGGTGACACTCTCTCCTTACGGCAACCTCTCGTATACCCAGAACTACATGGGAGATATGCGTCTGAACGGGACTCTCTACCTGGGTAAGGGTTTCGCCCGTTACAGCGTGCCTATGATTGGCGAGAAGACTTTCGACTTCGATGCCGGTTCATACGTAAACTGGAGCGGCGACCTGATGAACCCCGCCCTGAACATCTATGCCACAGACCGCGTCAAGGCCAACGTGCAACAGGAGGGCGCGAACTCCAGGCTTATATACTTTGACGTGGGCCTATCGGTACTCGGCACTCTGTCCGCCCCGAAGGTTGCCTTCGACCTCTCCACAGACGATGACATGACCGTACAGAACGAGCTTCTGTCCATGTCGGCCGACCAACGTCAGGCCTCCGCCATGAACCTGCTCCTTTACAATACCTACACCGGTCCCGGGGTCAAGGCAAACGCCAACCTCTCCAACCCGCTGTACTCTTTCCTGGAAGGACAGCTCAATTCATGGGCCGCCAAAAACATTCGCGGAGTGGACCTCTCTTTCGGCATCGACCAGTATAAACAGACTGTAAACGGACAGAACGACAACACCACCAGCTATTCCTACCAGGTAAGCAAGTCGCTCTTCGACAACCGTTTCAAGATAATAGTCGGCGGCAACTATTCCACCGATGCCCAGGCTGACGAGAACTTCGCCCAGAACCTCATCTCCGACATATCCTTCGAATACAGCGTCAAGCAGAGCGAAAACCTGAATATGTACGTGCGTCTGTTCCGCCACACCGGATTCGAGAGCATCCTGGAGGGTGAGGTCACTGAAACCGGCGTAGGCTTTGTGATGCGCCGCAAACTCTCCTCCCTCCGCAGTCTGTTCCGCTTCCGCCATAAGCGCCGGAACAAACCCGCCGACAATGACTCCACACCCACGGCAGCACCCGACTCGCTGCTCGTGCCTCTCTCCCGGGATTCCATAATCATTACTGAAGAACACGTCCGCAAAAGATGAAACGCCAACAACTCCACATATCGCTCCTGACGCTCCTGCTCGTCCTGCTATGCGCCTGCTCCACCACCCGCCGCATACCCGACGGAGAATTGCTGTACACCGGAGTGAGCAAATTCAGTGTGGAGCCACGCGCCCGCGGCGACAAGCTCCCCTCCGATATGGTCAGCCAAATCAAGGAGGCCGGCAACGTGGCTCCGAATAATCCCATGCCGTTCATGAGTCCATACGTCCGGACCCCTTTCCCGATAGGGCTGTGGGTATACAACAACATGAGCGACTCGGCCTCCGGCATCAAGGGATGGATTTACAGAAAGCTGGCAAAGAACCCGGTACTCGTCTCTGCCGTTAAGCCTCAGCTTCGCGTCAAAATGATGGAGAGCATCCTTGACAACAACGGATACTTCGGCTCATCGGCCAAATATACCATCAACCAAAACAAAAGGAACCCGAAAAAGGCACGTATAGATTACGAGGTGCAGGTGGGAGAACCCTACCTTATAGACTCGCTCATCTATTTCCGCCCCGGAGACCGCTCCGTACTGCACTACATTGACTCGCTGGCTCAGAAAGACCCCTATCTCAAGGCAGGACAACGCTTCTGCACGGACTCTCTGGCGGTGGCCCGCACACGCATCACCAACTCCCTGCGAAACCGAGGATTCTACTATTTCCGGCCGGAGTACATCGAGTTTCTGGCCGACAGCACCATCACCGCCCGCCGCATAGCCCTCAGACTCTCACTTGCCGACAACACTCCGGCAATAGCGCTCCGCCAATGGGTAATGGGCGATGTCAAGGTATTCATACCGCGCAACTCCTCCCGCAGGCCGGGCGTGCCGGACACCATTGTCTCCCCCAAGGCGACTGTGGTCGTTATGCGTCCCGCCAAGCTCAATGAATCCCTCATACCTTCCTGCATCACTTTCCGCAAAGGACGCCTATTCTCCGTACGCAACATGGACCGCACTCAGACGCGCCTGAGCCGCCTCGGCATATTCTCCTCGATTGAGATGCAGGTCTATCCGGCCGATACGCTGCTCGACGACAACAGGCTGAACGTCGACATACAATGCCGTTTTGACAAGCCGATAGAGGCCGGCATAGAGGTGAACGCCACTTCCAAGTCCAACAGCTACATCGGCCCAGGCCTTATTTTCTCTCTTACCAACCGCAACATATTCGGGGGAGCCGAACAGCTTTCCGTGAAGCTGAACGCCTCTTACGAGTGGCAGACAGGACGCGGACGCTCTTCTGTATTCAACAGCTATGAGTTTGGTCTGAACGCTTCTCTGGCTTTCCCGCGTCTGCTCGCACCGCGTTTCGTCCCGCGTACTCAACGAGAGCTGAACTGGACCCGCATCTCCCTTAACGCCGACCTGTTGAACCGCCCCCATTACTTCAAGATGGCCCAGTTCGGCACTGCAATTTCTTACGAGTGGAGGGCCACCCGTCACACCCTGCATCAGCTCACTCCCTTTAAACTCACTTACACCAAACTGATGCACACAACCGAGACTTTCGACTCCATCATGGCCACCAACCCCGCCATTGCCGAGAGTTTCAAGAGCCAGTACATTCCCATGCTCTCATACACGTATACACTTGACAAGTTCCTGGAACGCGAGCGTATCAACGGCATTAACTTTACCGCCACGATATCCGAGGCCGGCAATATATTTTCCGGCATCTACGCCCTATGCGGCGTCAAAGGGGAGAAACGCCTGTTCGGCACGCCATTCTCCCAGTTCGTCAAAGGGCAGGCGCAATTGGTTTACTCCCGCAGACTCTTCAAGGGAAAGGACCAGTGGCTCGTCTCGCGCGTCCTCATAGGCGCAGCCCACGCCTACGGCAACTCCGACCAGGTGCCTTACAGCGAGCAGTTCTACATCGGCGGAGCCAATTCCATCCGCGCGTTCACAGTCCGTTCCATCGGTCCCGGTTCATACCGCGCCCCTAAAGACCAGATTAACGGATATTTCGACCAGACAGGTACTTTCAAACTGGAACTCAACACCGAGTACCGATTCCCTATCTACAAATTCCTGCACGGCGCCGTTTTCATCGATGCCGGTAATATCTGGCTCCTAAAGAACGACCCCAATCGTCCCGGCGGACAGCTGAAAGGAAGTACATTCCTCAAAGACATCGCTCTCGGAACCGGTGTGGGACTTCGTGCGGACCTCGGCATGATTGTAATCCGCGGAGACCTAGGTTACGGCCTCCATGCCCCTTACTACAACAATTCACCTCACTATTTCAACATCGCTTTTAAAGACGCCCTGGCTTTTCACCTGGCCATAGGCTACCCGTTCTGACATTATGCGTAACCTCTTGTCGATTATCTCACTCCTGATATGCGTATCCGCCGCACAGGCTCAACTGCCGGAACCTCCCGCCCACGCTCCATTCACCCCCGGCATCACCGCAAACGCGGCCAAGAATTACTGCGACACCGTAGCTCTACGCGCCCCCGAGGGCATATACGTCTGGCCCGAAAAGGGTGCCGTTGTCCTTATACGCCGCTGCGATGAAGTATCTTCCCGTCCGAACTACTCATCCCCCCTCGACGTACCCGACGCTTACAGCATAACGGCAATCGAGACTTCGGACATATTAATTCCACCCGGCACGACTTTAGGCTATCTGTACCCTTCGGCAGATGCCAAAAGCTACCACCTGTACATATATGGGAAAGCGGACGAATCCGGTCTGTCGGTACCCAGGCGCATGGCCGCCGAGTTCAACCCCATCCAACAGACTTTCAATTTCAAAGAACGCAAGACATCGGTAACCTTCAATCCGCTCGCCCTGATACCCAGGATGCGCTCTTTTCTGAGAATCAACACCAATAATCCGATAAAGGAAATACCCGGAGGCCTGCGTCGAATCTACCCGGTCCCGAACCCGACGCCAAACAACCCCGCTCTGCCCTATCCCCGCTACTTCTGATACCCTACCCCCTCCTGCGACTATTCTGTCACTCCCCCATAAAACAGTAAAACCGTTTGACCTTCGCAGGCCAAACGGCGTATCGTAAAAGAATTTTCTCTATGGGAATGAACTGATTTAGACTTTATGGTCAATGTCAGCCGAGGCTTCCGGTCCCCGGCAGACGTACCTTTCGGTTTATTCAGCTTTAGCCTCTTCGGCTGCGGGAGCCTCGGCTGCGGGAGCGGCGGCTTTCTTAGAGCGGGAGCGGCGGGTACGGGTACTCTTCTTCTCCTCTTTGGATTTCAGCATTGCCTCGTTGAAATCCACAAGCTCTATGAAGCACATCTCGGCATTGTCGCCCAGACGGTGACCGGTCTTGAGGATACGGGTATAGCCTCCGGGACGGTCGGCGATCTTGTCGGCTATGGTTCCGAACAGCTCCTTGATGGCCTCCTTGTTCTGCAGCATCGAGAAGACGAGGCGACGGTTGGCCATATCATCCTTCTTGGCGCGGTTGATGAGGGGCTCGGCATAAATACGCAGAGCTTTGGCCTTTGCCAAGGTGGTATTGATTCTCTTGTGCATGATGAGGGAAATGGTCATGTTGGAGAGCAGCGCGTCGCGGTGAGCCTTCTTTCTGCCAAGGTGGTTGAATTTCTTATTGTGTCTCATCGTTATACTTCGTTAATCTTTATCTAATTTGTATTTTGAAATGTCCATACCGAAAGAAAGGTTGAGGCCTGCGAGCAGGTCGTCAAGTTCAGTAAGAGACTTCTTGCCGAAATTGCGGAACTTCAGCAAATCCGTCTTATTGAACCCTACGAGGTCTCCCAAGGTCTCCACCTCCGCACTCTTCAGACAGTTGAGGGCACGGACACTCAGGTCCATGTCGTTGAGCTTCGTCTTCAGGAGCTGGCGCATATGCAGCACTTCCTCGTCGAATTCCTCGTCGCCCTCTTCCTGAGGTGTCTCCAGCGTTATCTTCTCGTCGGAGAAGAGCATGAAGTGGTAAATCAGGATTTTGGACGCTTCCTTAAGTGCTTCTTCCGGTGAAATAGAGCCATCAGTGGTGACTTCGATGGTCAGCTTTTCATAGTCGGTCTTCTGCTCCACTCGATAGTTCTCCACGGCATATTTGACGTTGACTATCGGAGTGTAGATAGAGTCGATGGCTATGACATTAAGCTCGGAGGTGCCTATCATCTCGCGGTTCTCGTCAGCAGGAACCCATCCGCGGCCCTTGTTGACCGTGAACTCCATATTGAAGCCCTGGGCAGGGTCCAGATGACATATCTCCAGCTCGGGATTCAGCACCTCAAAGCCACTTAAAACCTTACCCAAGTCTCCGGCTTTGAACACATCTTGTCCCGACACGGACACAGTAGCTGTCTCCGTCTCAGTGTCTTCCACCTTCTGCTTGAAGCGCACTTTCTTGAGATTCAAGATGATGTTGGTCACGTCCTCCTTCACTCCCGGAATAGTGCCCAACTCATGCGCTACACCGTCTATACGGATAGAACAGATGGCATATCCGCCGAGGGAGGAAAGAAGTATGCGGCGGAGGGCGTTGCCCACTGTCTGACCGTATCCCGGCTCCAGGGGTTTGAACTCAAACTTGCCGAAGGAGTCGGTGGCTTCCAACATGATCACTTTGTCGGGTTTCTGAAATGCTAAAATAGCCATGGGTCTCTATTTATTTATTATTTAGAATACAACTCAACAATCAATTGTTCCTTGATAGTTTCGGGGATGTCTTCGCGCTGGGGGAGGTGAAGGAACTTGCCGCCCTTAAGGCTCTCGTCCCACTCTATCCAGGGATATTTGCTATGATTGAAGCCGCCAAGGCTGTCGGCGATTACCTCCAGTGACTTGCTCTTCTCGCGTACAGCGACTACGTCACCGGGCTTTACCTGATAGGAAGGTATGTTGACTACCTTGCCGTTTACGGTCACATGCTTATGGAGTACAATCTGACGGGCTGCCGGACGTGTGGGAGCTATGCCCAGACGATAGACGACATTGTCCAGACGACTCTCCAGGAGCTGCAGAAGCACCTCACCGGTAATACCTTTGGTACGGGCCGCCTTGTCGAACAGGTTGCGGAACTGACGCTCCAACACGCCATAGGTGTATTTGGCTTTCTGCTTCTCTTTGAGCTGCATGCCATACTCCGAAGTTTTGCGACGACGGTTCTGGCCGTGCTGTCCTGGGGGATAGTTCTTCTTTGCCAGAACTTTGTCTTCTCCAAAAATTGCCTCGCCGAACTTGCGGGCTATCTTAGATTTCGGGCCTGTATATCTTGCCATTTCTAAAGTTTACTTTTTTAATTAAAGTCATTTGCGCCGCTCCTTAGCGCAGCCGCGACTCCCGAGAGAAAGTCTTGTGTGGAAGTCTATTCGCATTCAGAGCGACTTGGGTTGAGTGTTGTTTGGTTTTGTTTGTTTCCGTTTGTCTGCCGTTGCCTTGCACCGGTTTCAGTCTCTTTCAGAGCCACTGTCTGTAATGCAGGGATGAAAGGAAGTCTACCCGGCTATGCGGACAAGCGACAAGCGGAATTGCCGAGGGCTGTCTTCCTAATCCCGGAGATTACACTCTTCTTCTCTTGGGAGGACGGCAACCGTTGTGGGGCAGCGGAGTGACGTCTATGATTTCCACGACCTCGATACCGGCGCCATGTACGGTACGGATTGCGGATTCACGGCCATTGCCGGGACCCTTGACATAAGCCTTCACTTTGCGGAGACCCAGGTCGTAGGCTACCTTGGCACAATCCTGTGCTGCCATCTGTGCTGCGTAGGGGGTATTCTTCTTGCTTCCACGGAAACCCATTTTACCTGCGGAAGACCATGAGATGACCTGACCCTCGCCATTTGTCAAGCATACGATGATGTTGTTGAAAGAGGAGTGAACGTGCAGCTGACCCATTGCGTCAACCTTGACATTTCTCTTCTTTGCTGCGACTGTCTTCTTTGCCATACTTTAATTTTATTTAGTAGCTTTCTTTTTGTTAGCGACTGTTTTCTTACGCCCCTTACGTGTACGGGCATTGTTTTTGGTGCTCTGGCCGCGCACGGGCAAGCCGAGACGGTGACGGATACCTCTGTAGCAGCCTATATCCATGAGTCGCTTGATGTTAAGCTGGATTTCGCTGCGAAGGTCTCCCTCCACCTTGTAATTCTGCTGGATTACCTCACGCACGGCGGCTGCCTGTGAGTCTGTCCAGTCCTGTACTTTGATGTCGCGGTCAACACCGGCCTTCTCCAGGATGGTCTTGGCTGCGCTACGGCCTATGCCGTAGATATAGGTCAAGGCGATTTCGCCTCTCTTGTTTTGCGGCAAGTCTACGCCGACAATTCTTACTGCCATATACTTAGCTTCTTGATTTTGTGCAAAGTTAATAATTATTTTTGAAGTTATCAGCGCCGGCCTTCCGGCCTTGCGCCCAAGGAGCTTCCCGCAGTCCGGGACAACACCTCAAATCCTTCTTTTACATCTGAATGTAAATATTCGCCATCTAAGGCAGGATTAGCTCTTTTTAAGGCAAATTATACACTCCGATGAGCAGAACAATTAGCCCTGACGCTGCTTGTACTTAGGATTTTTCTTGTTGATAACATAGAGTCTTCCCTTACGGCGTACGATTTTGCTGTCGGGAGTGCGCTTCTTTACTGAGGCTCTTACTTTCATTGTCGTTGCTGATATTTGTTTTGATTATTTGTAGCGGAATGAGATACGTCCTTTGCTCAGGTCATAGGGTGACATCTCCACTCGCACCTTGTCGCCGGGAAGTATCTTTATGTAGTGCATTCTCATCTTGCCGGATATATGGGCGGTTATCTCGTGACCGTTCTCCAACTCTACCTTGAACATCGCGTTGGAGAGAGCCTCCAGGATTACGCCGTCTATCTCTATCGCAGCTTGCTTTGCCATAAATCTGTGTACTTGGATTTAATTTGTGAAGTTAATTTGTTCAGACGTTTTTCTCTTTTTCGGTGTTGCGGTCCACGGCGAGTGCCGCAGCCTCTGCCGAGTGTTCGCTCCTGAGGCCGGGGACTACACCTCCACGCTCGCGTATGGCATCTTCTATGAACTTGAAAGTGGTGAGTATTTCCGGGCGGTCATCCACCATCGCGATAGTGTGTTCGAAGTGTGCCGAAGGCTTGCGGTCCCTGGTGCGGCACTGCCAGCCGTCACGTTCTATGACGATGTTCTTGCTGCCCATATTCACCATCGGCTCTATGCAGATACACATACCGTTGCGCAAGACAGGACCTATTCCACGACGTCCGTAATTGGGCACTTCGGGATCCTCGTGCATCTTGCGGCCTATGCCGTGTCCGCACATCTCGCGTACTATGCTGTAGCCCTGTTTCTCGCAATAGGTCTGCACTGTATTAGCGATGTCACCTATTCTGCGCCCCACATGGGCCGCCGCGATACCTTTGTAGAGGCTCTCCTTTGTAACGTCAAGAAGACGCATCACCTCAGGACTCACCTCCCCTACAGGGAATGTGTAGCACATATCGCCGTTGTAGCCGTCCAGCTCCACTACACAATCAGTGCCCACGATGTCTCCTTCCTGAAGGACATAAGCGGAGGGAAATCCATGCACCACCGTCTCGTTGACTTCGATACAGAGAGTGCCGGGAAATCCGCCATATCCCAGACAGGCGGGCTTGCCGCCGTTGTCGCAGATATATTCGCGGGCTATTGTGTCCAGCTTCTGAGTGGTGACCCCAGGTTTTACCCACTTGGACACCTCTCCGAGGGCTTGGCTGCAGAGCAGCGAAGCTGCACGTACAAGTTCTATTTCTTCAGATGTCTTGAGAAAAATCATCTTTTGCTTCAGAAGTCAGTATCCGGTCCGGAGGTCTTCGTCGGGACTTTGCCCGTCATGTGGGGTCGAGGTGGGAGAGGACTCGGGGACCGTATTCCCGTCTTCTTTAATTAAAAGTCTAAAGTTTTCAGGTTATCGAGTTTCGCGTGAGTGAAGTGTCCCGCACTCGGAACTCCTCACTCCGCGAATGCTGCAATTATCAGAATGCGCTGTTGCCTGTGGTACGGCCTTTGATGCGGCCGTCTTTCATAAGTCCGTCGTAGTGACGCATTAACAAGTGACCTTCCACGATACGCAGTGTGTCGAGTATCACACCTACAAGGATAAGCAGTGATGTACCGCCGAAGAACTGCGCGAAGCTGCGGTTAAGACCGCAGATATACGCAATTGCGGGCAGGATAGCCACAATACCCAGGAATATGGAACCGGGCAGTGTGATACGGCTCATGATTGTATCCAGATACTCCACTGTGGGCTTGCCGGGCTTGACACCGGGTATAAAGCCATTGTTGCGCTTCATGTCTTCCGCCATCTGCGAAGGACGCACTGTGATGGCGGTGTAGAAGTATGTGAAGGCCACAATCATCAGGAAGTAGATAAAGTTATACCAGAATCCGTACATATCGGTCAGAGCCCCGAGGAAACCGGTATTCTCCGTGTTGAAGCCGGCCAATGTCATAGGAATGAACATCAGGGCCTGCGCGAAGATAATCGGCATTACACCGGCGGCATTCACCTTCAGGGGAATGTACTGGCGGGCGCCGCCATACTGCTTGTTGCCCACGATACGCTTGGCGTATTGCACAGGCACCTTGCGGGTACCCTGTACAAGCAGCACCGCACCGGCTATCACGGCCAACAGAATGACAATCTCCACAAGGAACATCACCAGGCCGCCGCCTGCCGAATTAAGCAGACGCTGGCTGAACTCCTGAATGAAGGCCTCGGGCAGACGGGCGATGATACCAATAAGGATGATGAACGAGATGCCGTTGCCCACTCCTTTCTGGTCTATGCGCTCGCCAAGCCACATGATGAACATGGAGCCGGCTGTAAGGATTATGGTCATAAACGCTATGTTCAGCCCCGTAATGGAGTTGGCCGCCGCCGTAGCGCCTGCAGCGCCAATCTGCGCTTTCAGGTTCAGCAGGTAAGCAGGTGACTGGAGCAATAGGATAATCACTGTGAGCCAGCGTGTGTACTGGTTGAGCTTCATCCTGCCGCTCTCGCCTTCGCGCTGCATCTTCTGGAACGAGGGCAATACCATGCCGAGCAACTGTATCACGATGGACGCAGTGATGTAAGGCATGATACCCAAGGCAAAGATAGAGGCCTGCGAGAAGGCGCCGCCGGAGAACATATCCAGAAGCTGCATCAAGCCGCCGGAGGAGAACTCCTTCAGCTTGGTGAGGTCGTCCGGATTGATGCCGGGGAGCACCACATAGCATCCGAAGCGATAGATGATGACAAGCAGCAGAGTGATGCCTATGCGCTTGCGCAAATCCTCTACGCTCCAGATATTTTTTATTGTTTTTACAAATCCCATTTTACTTTACTTTTTAATTACGGTACCACCGACGGCTGCAATAGCCTCTTCCGCTGACTTCGAGAAGGCGTTTGCCTCTACCTCCAGAGCCTTGGTGAGCTTGCCGCCGCCAAGAATCTTGACGAGGCTGTTCTTAGACACAAGGCCTGCGGCGAGCAGGTCGGCTACCGTAATCTTAGTAAGGTCTTTGGCCTGGGCGAGTTCCTCCAGGACGTTGAGGTTGATAGCTTTGTACTCTACGCGATTTATGTTCTTAAAGCCAAACTTGGGCACACGGCGCTGCAAAGGCATCTGACCGCCCTCGAAACCGACTTTATGCTTGTAGCCGGAACGGGATTTTGCGCCTTTGTGTCCGCGGGTGGATGTACCGCCGTAACCGCTGCCGGGGCCGCGGCCTACTCTTTTGCGGTCCTTATTGGAACCCACTGCCGGCTGCAGATTATTTAATTCGAATTTCATTGTTGCTGAATGTTTTGGGGAGCTTGAGCCGAATCCCTTGCCTGTCAAGGAGCTGTCCGCCTTGTCCGCGGACTTCCGAAACATCAACGCCATGCACGAGGGCGCCGGGGGAGTCGGCTTCAGAGGCTCAGAATGTTAATTTTAACTTAATTCTCTAAAATTCAGAAACACCGCTCTCTCAGGCCTCGGTTACCTGAACCAGATGATGTACCTTGCGTACCATGCCGCGGATGCAGGGATTATCCTCATGCTCCACGGTGTGGTTCATCTTCTTCAGACCAAGGGCATCGAGCGTGGCCTTCTGGTCATGAGGGCAATTGATGCGGCTCTTGATTTGCTTGATAATGAGTTTTGCCATTGTGCTAATTCTGAATTTTATTTGCCGTTAAATACTTCGTCTACGGTGATACCTCTGTTCTGTGCCACCTGCGCGGGGCTGCGCATCTCGCCGAGGGCGGCAATCGTGGCCTTTACAAGGTTGTGAGGGTTGGAAGAACCCTTGCTCTTGGCCAGCACATCGGTTACACCTACGCTTTCAAGCACCGCACGCATAGCGCCGCCGGCCTTTACACCGGTACCGGTGGAAGCGGGTTTGAGGAAAATGCGGCTGCCGCCGAATTTGGCCACCTGCTCGTGAGGAATCGTGCCGTTGTGAACGGGAACGCGGATAAGGTTCTTCTTAGCGGCCTCCACGCCTTTGGCTATGGCGGCTGTCACCTCGTTGGCCTTGCCCAGACCCCAGCCGATAACGCCGTTGCCGTTGCCGACGACCACGATGGCTGCGAAGCTGAAAGCGCGGCCACCCTTGGTGACCTTGGTCACACGGTTGATGGCTACCAGGCGGTCTTGCAGCTCCAAATCATTTGTAGATTTTACTCTGTTGTTCTTTGTTGCCATATCTGTGTTTAGAATTTAAGACCGGCCTTGCGTGCTGCGTCGGCCAATGATTTTACTCTGCCGTGGAAAAGGTAGCCGTTACGGTCGAAAACCACCTCGGTGATACCGAGTTCAAGGGCCTTCTGGGCTACCTTCTCGCCTACCTTGGCGCTGATTTCTGTCTTGGTGCCTTCGGCGATACCTCTGGAGTCGGCGGCGCAAAGCGTCTTGCCGGCCAGGTCGTCGATAAGCTGCACGTAGATGGCCTTGTTGGAGCGGAATACGCTCATGCGAGGACGCTGGGCGGTGCCGGAGATGCGACCGCGGATACGTGTCTTGATTTTATTTCTTCTTGCTATCTTAGATATCATTGCTTCTGACTTTTAATTATTTGGCATTTGCACTCTTACCAGACTTGCGACGGATAATCTCGCCGACAAACTTGATACCCTTGCCCTTGTAAGGTTCGGGCTTGCGCAGTGAGCGTATCTTGGCGCATACCTGTCCCAGGAGCTGCTTGTCCGCGCTCTCAAGGATAATGAGCGGGTTCTTGTTACGCTCGCTCTTGGCCTCTACCTTAATCTCTTTGGGGAGCTTGATATAGATAGCGTGAGAGAAGCCCAGTGCCAGCTCCAGCACCTGACCGGTGCTTGTGGCACGGTAACCTACGCCGACCAACTCCATCTCTTTCTTATAGCCTTCGCTCACACCTACCACCATGTTGTGGATAAGAGCGCGATAGAGGCCGTGAAGAGCACGGTGCTCACGGTCGTCGCCGGGACGGCTTACCACGATGTGGCCGTTTTCCTCCTCCACCTTGATGTCGGGGTTTACGACCTGTGTGAGTTCGCCCTTGGGACCTTTCACTGTAACTGTGTTGTCTTTAACCTGAACGCTTACGCCGGCAGGTATCGCTATGGGTGATTTACCAATTCTTGACATACTGAATACCTCCTTTGATTAATAAACGTAACATAACACTTCGCCGCCGACTTTCAGCTCTTTGGCCTGCTTGTTGGTCATCACGCCTCTGGATGTGGAGAGGACGGCGATGCCCAGGCCGTTGAGCACACGGGGCATATCTTTATAGCCTGTGTACTGGCGGAGACCCGGACGCGATACGCGCTTGAGTCCCTGGATGGCATTCACTTTGTCTACAGGGTCGTACTTGAGCGCAATCTTGATTACGCCGGACGGGGTGTCACCCTCCATGAATTTGTAGTTGAGGATGTAGCCCTGCTCGAAAAGAATCTTTGTGATCTCTTTCTTAAGTTTGGACCCGGGAATTTCCACTACGCGGTGGCCTGCCTTGATGGCGTTCCTGAGTCTCGTCAGATAATCTGCTATGGGATCAGTCATTTTTTTGATGTTTAAATTGATTCAGAATTTCTGAACAATATTTAATACTCTCTGATTTTCGTTTTTGTAACCGGGCCGGGAAAATGGCCCGGAGATTAGTGTGCCTTCGCTTACCAGCTTGCTTTCTTGACGCCGGGGATAAGGCCTGCGCTGGCCATCTCGCGGAACTGGATACGGGAGATGCCGAACTGACGCATATAACCTTTGGGACGGCCTGTGATGGAGCAACGGTTGTGCAGACGTACGCGAGAAGCGTTCTTGGGGAGCTTCTGCAGCTTGGTCAGGGCCTCATAGTCTATGTTGCCGTCGGCGTCGGCAAGGGCGGCCTTCTTAAGGGCGGCCTTGCGCTCAGCATACTGGGCTACCAATTTCTGACGCTTTACCTCGCGCGCTTTCATTGATTCCTTTGCCATTATTTCTCTGTTTTAAAGGGTAAGCCAAACTGTTTGAGCAGAGCGAAGCCTTCTTCGTCTGTGGGGGCGGTAGTCACGAATGTGATGTTCATACCGTTGAGTCTGGGCACATTATCAATGTTTATCTCGGGGAAAATAATCTGCTCTGTGATGCCGAGCGTGTAGTTGCCACGACCGTCGAGTTTGGCGTTGATGCCCTTGAAGTCGCGGATACGGGGCAGAGCCACACGGATAAGACGCTCCAGGAACTCGTACATACGGTCCTTGCGCAGTGTCACCATCACGCCCACGGGCATTTTCTTACGCAGCTTGAAGTTGGAGATATCCTTACGGGAAAGGGTAGCCACAGCCTTCTGGCCGGTGATGGCAGTCAGCTCGTTGATTGAGGTCTCGATGATCTTCTTGTCCTGGGTGGCTTCGCCGAGGCCCTGGTTGATGACGATCTTCTTCAGACGAGGCACCTGCATCGGAGTCGTGTAGTTGAACTCCTTGGTCATTGCGGGCGCGATGGTCTCTTCGTATTTTTTCTGGAGTGTAGTGCTCATTATTTGATTTCCTCTCCGGATTTTTTAGCGTAACGAACTTTCTCGCCCTTATCGTTGACACGGATGCCGATACGGGTCGGTTTTCCGCTCTTGGGATCGATGAGGCTGAGGTTAGAGATATTGATGGGAGCTTCCATCTTTATGATGCCTCCCTGGGGATACTTCGCGGTGGGCTTGGTGCTCTTGGAGACGATGTGTACGCCTTCAACGATGGCGCGGTTCTTGGCAGCGTCTACAGAAAGCACGCGACCCTGCTTGCCGCGGTCCTCGCCTGCGAGAACGTAAACGGTATCGCCCTTTTTAATATGCATTTTGCTCATAATGGGGATGACGTGTCGTCGTTTTTTGTTTACGGTTGGTTTGACAGTGATTAGAGGACCTCGGGAGCGAGGGAGACAATCTTCATGTTGGTGGCGCGGAGCTCACGGGCGACAGGGCCGAAGATACGGGTGCCGCGGAGCTCGCCGGCGTTGTTAAGCAGCACGCAGGCGTTGTCGTCGAAACGGATGTAGGAACCGTCGGGACGGCGGATTTCCTTCTTCGTGCGGACTACGACGGCCTTGGAGACTGTACCCTTCTTTACGTCGGAAGAGGGGATGACGCTCTTGACGGAGACGACGATGATGTCGCCTACGGACGCGTAACGACGGCCGGTGCCTCCGAGGACGTGGATACACAGTGCCTCTTTGGCGCCGCTGTTGTCGGCAACGGTCAATCGGGATTCGGTCTGTATCATGGCTTACTTAACTTTTTCGATGATTTCAACTAATCTCCAACGCTTGGTCTTAGACAGAGGACGGGTCTCCATGAGGCGCACTTTGTCGCCTACGCTGCACTCGTTGTTCTCGTCATGGGCGTGGAACTTCTTGGTCTTGTTGACGAACTTGCCGTAGATGGGGTGCTTCTCCTTCCATTTCACCGTAACGGTGATCGACTTGTCGCCCTTGTTGCTCGACACGATGCCGATGCGCTCTTTGCGCAGGTTTCTTTTTTCTTCCATAACAGGTTGAATAAAAGGTAAGGGTAATTACGGTTAATTTGGGGGATTATTTTCCGGCGAGCTCGCGGGCGCGAAGCTCGGTCTTCACTCGTGCAATCATCTTGCGGTCAGCAGTGATTTTCGCGGGGCTGTCGAGGGGAGAGACGGCGTGGTTGGCCTTCATCTGAAGGTAATCCTTCTCCATCTGTGCCAGACGCTCC
>URIC01000011.1 GCA_900547755.1 uncultured Bacteroidales bacterium | reverse complement strand
GGTAGAAACCGCCGTGAGCCTTACATGCGTCCGTGACTTGCTGGCTGCGGTTGCCCTTGGCAATCATCACCATTGAGCCGCCTGCGGCCTGGAACTGGTCTACATAGGGGTCCATACGGCCTGCTGTGGTGGGACCGAAGGAGCCGGAGGGCAGATTCTCGGGTTTCTTGGCGGGACCGGCGTAATATATGGGGTGGTCTTTCAGATACTGAGGCATCGGTTCGCCGGCATCCAGGCGTTCCTTAATCTTGGCGTGTGCTATGTCACGGCCCACAATGATTGTGCCCTTCAGGGAAAGACGGGTGGAAACGGGGTATTTGTCCAGTTCAGCCAGAATCTCGCTCATGGGACGGTTAAGGTCAATCTTGACAACCTCGCCCTCGCCCTGATTGCGCATCGATTCGGGAATAAGTTCTGCGGGATTGGTATCCAGCTCTTCCAGGAATAGGCCGTCGCGTGTGATTTTAGCCTTGATGTTGCGGTCGGCAGAGCAGCTCACGCCCATACCCACGGGGCAGGAGGCGCCGTGACGGGGCAGACGAATCACTCGCACATCGTGTGCGAAGAACTTGCCTCCGAACTGGGCGCCCAGACCCAGACGGCAGGCTGCCTCCCAAAGTTCCTTCTCCAGCTCGACGTCGCGGAACGCGCGGCCATATTCGTTGCCTGTGGTGGGGAGTTCGTCCAGGTATTTCACAGATGCTTTCTTCACTACCTCAAGGTTCTTCTCGGCGCTTGTGCCGCCGATTACGAAAGCGATGTGGTAGGGAGGACAGGCGGCTGTGCCGAGGCTCTTCATTTTTTCGATGAGGAAGGGTACAAGAGTCTTGGGGTTGAGGATAGCCTTGGTCTCCTGATAGAGATAAGTCTTATTGGCGGAGCCGCCACCCTTGGCCACAAAGAGGAATCTGTACTCCATGCCCTCGGTGGCGTGGATGTCGATCTGTGCGGGTAAATTGCAGCCGGTATTCACCTCCTCGTACATGGAGAGGGGTGCGTTCTGGGAATAGCGCAGATTATTCTCGGTGTAAGTCTTATAGACGCCCAGCGAAATCTTTTCGGCATCGTCGCAGCCTGTCCAGACCTGCTGGCCTTTGTAGGCGGCGCAGATGGCGGTACCGGTGTCCTGGCAGAAGGGGAGTACACCCTTTGAGGCGACATCGGCGTTGCGCAGCATGGTAAGGGCCACGAACTTGTCGTTGTCCGAAGCCTCGGGGTCGCTCAGAATCTTGGCTACCATTTCGTTGTGCTCGCGGCGGAGCAGGAAGGCATTGTCGTGAGTGGCGGCGTTGGCCAGCACTGTGATTGCTTCGGGGTCTACGACCAGCATTTCGTGGCCGTTCCAGTTCTCTACCTTGACGCCCTCTTTGGTGAGCAGGCGGTATCTGGTTTTGTCAGGCCCTAAAGGAAAGGGCTTTTGATAGTGAAATTCAGGGGTTGCCATAATTATTCGTTTAGTGATTTGCCGCGAAATTACTAAATAAATTTGTTATGGCAAACGGCTTGTTAACTTTTTTTCGCACTCCTGTAGAATATAAAGTCAGCGTAAATTTGTAATTTTGTACCCTCACAGCTGACACCCTCGGTAATCGTGGGTGTCGTCATTGTCATGTAATTATGAAGTTAAATAAGATATTTTCGTGCGTTTTACCTTTTTTATTGGCATTTCTGATGGTGGCGGGAGGCTCTGCCGACTTTGATGCTTATGCGGCGTCAAAGCGCTCCAAGGCCAAGACGAGCCAAAGCTCTTCCAAGTCCAGGAAGTCATCTTCCAGGAAAGGCAAAAAGGGAGGTAAAAACAGCAGGAAAAACAATAAGAACAGCAAAAACAGCGGCGGCTCCGACAAGAAGAACTCCTCCAAGAAGTCCTCGTCGCGTCATGCTTCCACGAGCAAGCGTAAAACAAGCACCAGGCGTTGGACCTCCCATAAGGAGGCTCCGGCCGAGAGCGCTTCGTCCGACTCGCTGACACTGCATATCAACAACGCGGTGCTGTCAGGCATCCCTTCCAATCTCAACCCCGGAGGCCTGCGTGTGAACCGTGTCATACCCAACGACAGGAACAAAACGCTGGAAGTCCGCCTTAACGATAACTTCACATATCTGCCGGTTACCAACGACTTCATAAACGACCTTACCGCCAAAGTGCGCAAGTCTCTTCCGGATTCGCTTGACGGCTACCGCCCGGAACTGAGGGTAGGCAATAAGGCGCTTTCCTATTACATTTCCCGCATTGACAAGTTGCCTGCCCAGTACAGAAAGAACATTCCTTTTGTGCGCGAGGCCAATCCTGATTTTCAGGCTGCAAAAGGTATGCAGGGAGATAACATTGCCATGTGGCACAGCCATGGCCGCTATTACAAGAATGGAGGATGGGCGTGGCAGCGTCCGTTGCTGTTCGAGACACTGGAGGATATTTATACCATGGGCTATGTGCTTCCCTATATCGTTCCTATGGTCGAGAATGCCGGAGGTTATGTCATGCTCCCGCGTGAAAGAGACACTAATCCCAACGAGGTAATTGTAGACAACGATGAGAACGAGGGGGGCGAACTCTATTCTCAGCCGTACTATAAAGAGAAAAATGGCTCGGCTCAATGGGAAAACGGCGAGTATGACGGATTTATATACGACCTTGCCACCTTCCGCGACACCGAGAATCCGTTTGAGGTAGGCACCTATCGTCAGACAAGGGCCATAAAGTCCGGCGCCGAGAGTGTCGCCGCCTGGTACGCCGATATCCCGGAGGATGGCGAATATGCCGTCTATGTCAGCTACAAGTCTCTGCCTGAGTCTGTCACCGACGCGAAGTATACGGTTTATTATTCCGGCGGTTCCAAGGATTTCCTTGTGAATCAGACTATGGGGGGAGGTACATGGATTTACCTGGGCACATTCCCTCTGCGTAAGGGATATTCGGACCAGGTTCCTATAGTTTCCCTTACCAACAGGACTCAGGGTCAGGCGGGAAAACTGGTCACGGCCGATGCCGTGAAGATAGGTGGCGGCATGGGCAACATAGAGCGCAGTCCTCGTCGCGCAGACCTGAATTACGACCCTTCGACTCCCGAGTCCGGAGATGAATCGGAGGAGGATTACGAGGAAGAAGACGAGAATATCCCTGATAATGAAGGGGACGGTTCCGTAGACGAGGAAGAGCCTCAGCAGACCAAGACCGCCCCCGCTCCCAAAAAGGGCGCTGCCCCAGTGTTCCGCACTTCCGGGCTGCCACGCTTCCTGGAAGGTGCCCGCTATTGGCTTCATTGGGCCGGAATACCGGAGGATGTCTATTCCCCCTATCATGGCCGTGACGACTATAAGGATGACTATACCGGACGTGCCCTGTGGGTGAATTATCTGGCAGGCGGCAGTCGTGTGCTTCCTGATGAGCCGGGTCTCGGTATTCCCATCGACGCCACCTTTGCCCTTCACTCCGATGCCGGACGCCGCTCGGATGACTCCGTTGTCGGAACCCTCGGCATCTACTATACCCAGGGGGGTATCAACTATGAGGACGGTACGCCTCGAATCAACTCCCGTATGCTCACCGACGGAGTGATGCGTCAGATAGTCTCCGATATTCGCCAGACATATAATTCTAATTGGACCCGACGCTCCATGTGGGACAAGAGCTATGTGGAGGCACGTGTACCCGAGGTGCCCACTACGCTTATCGAGCTTATGAGCCACCAGAATTTTGGCGATATGCAGTATGGCCTTGACCCGACTTTCCGTTTCCTGGTAGGCCGTGCCATCTATAAGGGTATAGCCCGTTTCCTGGGCGAGCGTAAGGACCGCGAGGTGGTGATACAGCCCCTGCCTGTGAAGGATTTCGCCATAACCCGTGCAGGCAAAGGGCATTTCAAGTTGCAGTGGAAGCCCACCCCCGACCCTCTGGAGCCTACCGCAATGCCCAAGAAATACATTATTTATGAGCGCAGAGGTTCTACTCTCGGTTTCCACAAAATAGGAGAGACCTCCTCCACTCACTACAATGTCAAGGTGAAGGACAACGACATCTACAGTTTCCGTATTGTGGCTGTCAACGATGGCGGACGTTCTTTCGATTCCGAGACGCTGAGCTGTCGCGAGGCTCCCAACGGCGGCAAGCCGGTAATGATTGTCAACGGCTTCACAAGAGTCAGCGCTCCGGCACTTGTGGATGATAGCGGCCGTGCGGGCTTCGACTCCGAGACCGATTTCGGTGTCCCTTACATCAAAGACATTTCTTTCAGCGGCTATCAGAACGAATTTCGCCGTGGCTCCGGCAGTCTCGGTGCCAGTGGCGGCAACTATATCTCCACCGTCATAGCCGGCAACACTTTCGATTATCCTTACGTACACGGCTCCTCGATAGCCAATGCCGGCTACGGATTCGTGTCCAGCAGTGTCGGCGCGGTTATCGCTGACCATGTGAACCTGCGTGACTATGAAGTGGTGGACCTCATTTTGGGCAAACAGAAGGAATGTACCACCGGCAACGGGCAGATAGGCTGGCGTTTCAAGACTTTCCCTGCCCAGTTGCAGAAACAGCTCCGCAACTTTGTGAATCATGGCGGAGACCTGCTTGTCACCGGCCAGTATGTGGCGTCCGATTTGTACTCTACACGTTCTTCGCGTGCCGACCAGGACTTCGCCACCCAGATACTCGGCATCACTCCCGGAGAACAGGAAAAGGTGCGCAGCCCGCGCTTTTTCGCTTCCACCGAGGCTCAGAAAGACGGTTTCTCGCGCCGCAATTACACCTACAACAATACCCTCAACGACAGAATGTATATAGTCGAGACTCCGGATATGCTGGAACCTATAGGCGAAGGCGAGGTGATATATGAGTTCGACGGCAACAACGGAGCCGCCGGTATCCGCAGGGAGGGGGGAAAGAGCAGGACACTTGTGCTTTCCATACCCTTTGAATCCATTTCCGGAGCAGACAGCCGCAACGCCCTGATGAAGGAGATTCTCGATTATTTCAAATGAGAAAGCCTGATATGATGACACAATTCCAAGACCTTGAGACTCTGTCCCGTGCCTGTGGCAACGGACAGAAACATATATTGCTGAGACTTGACGGCCGTGATGTACGCTTTTCCGAGTATGGAGAGGAGCGTTTGCTTCAAGTGGCTGAAAATTCGGGCGCGTCGGCAGTCTATTCCTATTACAAAGAGTCACTTCCCGACGGCACTGTTCGGCTTCATCCGCTTATCCCGTATCAGCAGGGCAGCTTGCGGGACGATTTTGATTTCGGAGCCGTGGTGGCCGTGGATTGCCGTTTGGCCATGGAGGCGATAAAGCAGACATCTGCGCGCGAATACGCCGACGGAGGGTGGTATGCCTTGCGTCTGGCACTCAGCCGTCTGGGCAACGGACTCTTCCTCTGTCCTGAATATCTGTACACCGCCGAGCGGGTGGACCATAGGCTCAGCGGTCAGAAACAGCACGATTACGTAGACCCGCGCCGCCGCGACTACCAGTTATGTATGGAGCGCACCCTGACTGATTTCCTGACAAGAGAGAAGGCTCTCGCTCCTGTCTGCAAAAAAAGCTGTGAAGCTCCGTCAGAGTTCATGTCCGGGGTCGTGGCTTCGGTGGTGATTCCCGTGCGCGACCGAGTGCGTACGGTGACCGATGCCGTTCAGTCGGCTTTGGCGCAGGAATGTGACTTCCCTTTCAATGTAATAGTGGTTGACAATGGCAGTACTGACGGCACTTCCGAGAAACTTGCCGCCATTGACTCGCCAAGGTTCATACATCTGCGTCTGGATGGTTCCGAAGGTCTCAATATAGGTGGCTGCTGGAACAAGGCTGTGTGCCACCCGTCCTGCGGACTGTATGCCGTTCAGCTTGATTCGGACGATGTTTATTCCTCCGATGCCGTTTTACAGACAGTGGTGGACAAGTTTCGCGAGGGAGGATACGCAATGGTTATAGGAAGTTATACACTCACTGATTTTGATTTGAATGTGCTTCCTCCCGGTCTGATAGACCACGCCGAATGGACGGACGATAATGGCGCCAACAACGCCTTGCGCATAAATGGACTCGGCGCACCACGTGCTTTCTTCGTCCCTCTGCTGCGTGATGTCCTTTTCCCCGACACTTCCTACGGAGAGGACTATGCCGTAGGTATTCGTCTTGCCCGCGATTACAGGATAGGACGCATTTATGAGAGTCTTTACAACTGCCGGCGCTGGGAGGGAAATTCAGATGCGAATCTCTCAGTGGAGAGTGTAAACAGAAACAACTACTACAAGGATTCGCTGCGCACCGCCGAGTTGCTGGCACGCATTGCTATCAACAGGACCCATGAGAAGTGATACAGAAAGATTGATTTCTTTCCATGCCGCACAGTTGCGGACTTGGCCGGCGGCAGCTGCCCGTTACGTGGAGTTGCGGAATGTGCGTGTGCGTGAGGTGACGGTAGACGGGTTTCCTGTGCGCCTGCAGTTCAATCCGGCGAGGGCTGTCTCCACCGGCGCCAAGACGGATGCGGCCTCCATAGCAGCCCGTCCTTGTTTTCTGTGCAAGGCCAACCGTCCGGCAGAGCAGTCTGTCCTTGAACTTTTCCCCGGTATGGATACCCTGGTCAATCCTTTTCCTATATTCAGCCGGCATTTTACCTTGGCCTGCCGCGAACATCGTCACCAGGACACTGTGGACTTCGGCCGTATGGCGGAGGTGGCGTTGTCGTTGCCCGGATTAGTCACTTTCTATAATGGCTCGGCTGCCGGTGCTTCCGCACCGGACCATCTGCACTTGCAGGCCGGAGAGCGTGAGTTTTTGCCTATATGCGAAATGCTTGAAGGTGACTCAGGTCAACTTGTGAAGAGTACTTCCGGTTTCAACCTCTTTATTCCCGAGAATCTGCCATTCCGGGCGTTGCACTTTGTATGTACTGAGGCGAGTTCCGGGACAGACCCTGAAATGATGCTTTGGATGGATACGCTTCTGCCGGTTGAGCCGGCTACAGGGCAACCCCTCAAGGGAATGCGCAACGTGTTGATGTGGCCCGATAGGGAAGGATGTCTGCACACGCTTTTCCTGCCGCGTGCGGCCCATCGCCCCTCTTGTTATTTCAAACCGGAGGGAGATGGGCGTCTTATGGTCAGTCCCGGTGCTGTGGACATGGCCGGCGTTATCGTCTTGCCCCGTAAAGAGGACTTCGAGTCCGTTACACGCGCTGACATACGGCGGATTTACGACGAAGTCTCCTTCCCTTATATGGAGACGGAACAATTTAAAAGACTCCTGTTGCTATGACCCACAATCCCTTTTTCGGTGAGCCTCTGGTGC
Source organism: uncultured Bacteroidales bacterium (assembly GCA_900547755.1). Lineage (GTDB taxonomy): Bacteria > Bacteroidota > Bacteroidia > Bacteroidales > Muribaculaceae > Lepagella. Next base: position 35,862 of record URIC01000011.1, on the reverse strand, counting down.
GTGTGGCACTCAGTGAGGACAGTCCTTTCGGGCTGTTCCCCCGTGGCCGTTTCGAGGTGAACGCTTCAGAGAATACGGTCACTTATCAACCCGCCGACGGAGACTCATTTATGCGGGTCAAAGGAGTGCTTATAGGCCGTGACTTTCATTGGAGCAAGTCCTGCGAGTTTGATTATGCGGGAGTAATCCAGATAATCAAGGAGGGGAACCACACCTTTCTTCTCAATGTGCTTAAGGCCGAGCGTTACTTGGAATCGGTGGTGGGCAGCGAGATGCACCCGCAGGCCCCGTTGGAGTTTGCCAAAGCCCATGCAGTGATAGCTCGCTCATGGCTTATTAGGCAGATGAACCGCCAGCCGCAGGCTGCGGCAGAAAAAGTGCAGACTCCCGGCAGACACATCACTTGGACTGAATCATCGGCCCATGCCGGTTTTGACGTATGTTGCGACGACCATTGTCAGCGCTATCAGGGGCTTGGCTCGGTCTCCGAAATTTCACGTCAGGCGGTGGCTGCCACCCGTGGTTTGGTGCTGACAGACAGTAATGGAGAAATTGCCGATGCCCGCTATTCCAAATGTTGTGGTGGTCGCACAGAGTTGTTCTCCACCTGCTGGGCAGATACTGACTATCCCTATCTGACTTCTGTGGAATGTCCGTATTGCCATCCCGACAGATTGCATGAGGCATTGCAGAGACACTCTACCTTGCTCAAGGATTACGATGCGCTTACCTCGGATTATTACCGGTGGCAACGCGAAGTCGGCGCCGCCGAAGTCACCGCCAATCTTGAGACACGCTTCGGCATCGGTGTCGGCGAGATTCTGGAACTTGTACCGTTGAAGGCCGGACCTTCGGGCCGTGTGAGTGAATTGTCGGTGAAAGGCACAAAAGGGGAGGCGGTGATAGGCAAGGAGCTTTCCATACGCCGACTGCTGTCTCCCTCGCATCTTTATTCTTCCGCCTTCTCGGTCCGCAAGGAAGGAGACAGTTTTCATCTCCACGGACGTGGCTGGGGCCATGGAGTGGGGATGGGCCAGATGGGCCCTGCCGTAATGTCGGTGGAAGGAGCTTCCTGTGAGGAAATCTTATCGTATTATTATCCGGGGACTACCCTCGTTAGATTATATGACTAAACATATTAATTATGATTACAATACCCGAAATTGCACCTAATGTCTATTACACCGGGGCTGATGACCACACCACTTTCCGTTTCGAGGGACTGTGGGCGCTGCCTTGGGGAGTGAGCTACAACTCTTATATTGTGAGTGGTGACAGAACCGCCCTTATCGATGGCGTGGAGTTACATAAGCTGGAAGAGCAGATACGCTCGATAAAAGGACTGACCGCCAAGCCGGATTACTTGATTGTCAATCACATGGAACCGGACCATAGCGGTTCGATTCCCGGTCTTATAGACCACTATCCGAATCTAAGGATTGTGGGCAATGCAAAGACCATAGCCATGATTCAAGGTTTTTATCATATCGACGAGCCGGACCGTTTCATCACAGTCAAGGATGGAGATACCCTTGACCTTGGCCAGGGCCTGGTGTTGAAGTTCTTCCTGACGCCGATGATTCACTGGCCGGAGACGATGATGACATATCTGGAGAGCCGAGAGGTCCTCTTCAGCGGCGATGCTTTCGGCACTTTCGGCGCTCTGAATGGCGCCGTGGAGGATAATTATATCGATGACCCCTGTTTTTACTTTGAAGAAATGTTCCGTTACTATGCGGCGATTGTAGCCAAGTACGGACGTCCTGTACAGATGGCCATGAATAAGCTGTCCGGCCTGAAAATAAGCCGTCTCTGTTCCACTCATGGTCCTGTGTGGCATAAATTGGCCGGCAAGGTGATACAGGCGTACTCCGACCTCAGCACCGGTGTCACCCGCAAGGGAGTAGTCATTGCTTACGGCTCCATGTACGGCAACACCGGAATGATGATTGACATCGTCGCTCGCCGTCTGCGCGAGAAGGGGGTGGAGTCAGTCAGTGTCTATAACCTTACCACCGCCGAGCAAAGCCGTGTGCTGGCCGACATCTGGCGCTATAACGGCCTGGTGCTGGCTTCTCCTACATACAACGCCAACATTTTTCCGCCGGTGGAAGCCCTCATCAAAGCCCTGGAGGTACGAGAACTCAAGAATAGGAAGGTGGGTCTGGTCGGCTCATACGCATGGGCGCAGGCCGCGCTGCCGCTCATGAAAGCCCGTGTGGAAGGACTCGGACTGGATATTGCCGGCGAGGTGAATATGAAACTGAGCCCGGACGATGACTCGGCGGCACAGGCCGTTGCCATGGCCGATGCCTTGGCGGAAAAAGTGCTTGCGGACTGATTCTTCTACATCGCTACGGCGCTTACTGCCATATAAGCCGCATAGAGGAGTACCAGAATGACTCCCTCTGTGCGGTTTATTGTGCGGTCGCCCCACCACCAACCCATAATCCAGAAGAGCAAAGAGGCTACGGTCATGGTCAGCAAATCGAAGTTGCCGATGTTCCCGAAGTCCATGGGCCTGACAGTGGCGGTGGCGCCTAAAACAAAGAATATATTGAAGATGCAGGAACCGATGACGTTGCCCACACACATACCGCCAAGACCCTTGCGCGCGGCGGCCACGGAGGTGGCAAGCTCAGGCAGCGAGGTGCCTGCGGCCAGGATGGTAAGACCTATGAGCGCCTCGCTCCATCCCATGGCGCGAGCCAGACCGCAGGCTCCGTCTACAAATATGTCGCCGCCGTATATCAGTGCGCCAAGGCCGCCTGAAAGGAATATAAGCGACTTTGTCAGCGACAGCTCCTTTACCGAGGCTTCGGAAGAATCCACCTCGGGATTCTTCTTGGCCGAGCCAATCGTGTAGCGCATGAATATGATGAAGAACAGCAGCATAATGAGTCCGTCTACGCGAGTCAGCACATTGCTGTTGCCGTCAAGCAAATATGAGTTGCCCATTATAAGCAGCACTGCCGAGCTGAGGATAACCAGCGGGATTTCGTTGATAAGGATACCTTTGCCTATACGGATAGGATGTATAACGGCCACTACGCCTATAATGACCAGGATATTGAAGATATTGGAACCCACGATGTTGCCTATGGCCATCTGGGCCGAACCGTTGACCGCACTGGTCAGAGACACTACCAGTTCCGGGGCGGAGGTCATCATCGACACTACGGTAAGTCCCACTAAGAAGTCAGACATACCCATACGTTTGGCCAGCGAGGCTGCGCCATCGGTCATATAATTGGCCCCGCAGAGTATAAGCGCCAGGCCGCCGATTAACATCGTTAAATCCAGGAGCATATCGGTTAGCTGTTAAAAGAGTGTGTTGCGTAAGAAATATGTCGTGTCATAAGTGTATCGGATTCAGCGTGCATGACGAGGCCAAGTATCTGAATCATAACCGTAATTATCACCGTAATTATCCTTTTCATCGGTATCTCTATATTTCAAAGCAGCAAAATTAACAAAAATAGTTTGAACTTACGGATATAATTATTAATTTTGTAAGTAAGAAACACAACAAACAGATGAAGTCAATACGCGAGATATTCAGAATCGGCAACGGTCCCTCTTCAAGCCATACCATGGGGCCCCGTTTTGCTGCGGAGGAGTTCCTGTCCAAGCACTTGAACGCCAAAGGTTTTGAGGTCGTACTATACGGGTCGCTCGCCGCTACCGGTAAGGGACACATGACGGATGTGGCTATTTATGAGACTCTGTCCAAGACCGATATGCCGGTGAAGATTATATGGAAACCGGACATCTTCCTTCCTTATCATCCCAATGGTATGACTTTCCGCGCTCTTAATGAGGCCGGTATTCCTATAGATGAGTGGACCGTGTACAGTGTGGGCGGCGGTGCCATCGAGGAGGAAGGCAAGCCGCGCGAAATACATTCCGAAATCTATGAGAAACAGAATATGTCCGAAATCCTGGAATATTGCGAAACCACCGGCCGTTGCTACTGGGAATATGTGGAGCAACGTGAAGGTAAAGAAATCTGGACATATCTCGCACAGGTCTGGGAAACTATGAAGGCGGCGGTGGAGCGTGGTCTTTCTACCGAGGGAAGATTGCCCGGCCCCTTGAATCTGCGCCGAAAAGCCACTACATATTTTGTGAAGGCCGAGGGCTATAAGGACAACCTCCGTACCCGTGGACTCGTGTTTGCATACGCTTTGGCGGTGAGCGAGGAAAATGCTTCTGGCGGATTGATTGTCACTGCCCCCACTTGTGGCTCCTGCGGCGTGCTTCCCGCCGTGCTTTATCACATCTGGAAGAGTCGTCACTACGACGACCGTCAGATACTCCGTGCCCTTGCCACTGCCGGTCTGTTCGGCAATACAGTGAAGCAGAACGCCTCTATCTCAGGTGCCGAGGTGGGATGTCAGGGCGAGGTGGGTGTGGCCTGTGCCATGGCTGGCTGCCGCCGCTGCTTGCCAGCTCTTCGGCGGAAGCCCGAGTCAGATAGAATATGCGGCTGAAATGGGGCTCGAACATCATCTCGGCATGACTTGCGACCCGGTGTGCGGCCTGGTGCAGATTCCCTGCATAGAGCGAAACGCTTACGCTGCCGCCCGTGCGCTGGATGCCAATATCTACGCTTCGTTTACTGACGGCACACATCGGGTGAGCTTTGACAAACTGGTACAGGTGATGAAGGAGACGGGACACGACATTCCTTCCCTATACAAGGAGACAAGTACCGGAGGCCTTGCAAAGGACTATAAACAGATGTGACAGGGATAATATGGAGTCACCTACGCTACATATACTCGGTTGCGGGTCTGCCAAGCCTACGTTGCGTCATAATCCCTCATGCTCTGTACTTAAAGTGCGCGAGGCTCTGTATATGATTGACTGCGGAGAGGGGGCACAGCGGGCCATGCTGGCACAGGGCCTTCGTTTCCATCGTCTGAACAATATATTTCTGACTCATTTACATGGCGACCACATACTCGGATTGCCCGGCTTACTCAGTACCCTCGCCATGTCCGGCAAGGAGGGGTATATAACCGTACATACTTTCGCCGCCGGTATCAGATGGCTGCAAGAGCAGATGCGTTTCTTCGGAGGGACTCTGAGCTATGAACTCCGTTTCAACGAGATTGACCCTCGCCATCCGGCATTGATTCATGAGGACAAGAATCTGACCGTGCGCACTGTGCCGCTTCGTCACCGCATAGACTGCGTGGGCTTTGTTTTCGAGGAGCGGTCGAAACCGCGACATATAGACAGGCCGGCGTGCGACTTTCACAAGGTGCCTATAGCCTTTTTGAAGAATTTGCAGTCAGGAGAAGATTTTGTAAAGCCTGACGGAACAGTGGTTCCAAATTCCTGGCTCACCAAAGACCCGACTCATTCGGCGAGTTATGCACATATAGGAGACACGGCTTACGACCCGGCGTTGGCTCCTCTTATCGGTCCTGTGGACTTGCTCTATCATGAGACTACCTATACTGCCGAGCATATCGTCAATGCTAAAGAGCGCGGACATTCCACCGCGGCACAGGCCGCGTCAATGGCAAGTGAATGTGGCGCGGGACGTTTGCTGACGGGGCATTATTCCTCCCGATACAAGGATGAGAAAGAAATCCTCGCCGAGGCAAAAGCAGTCTTCCCCGACACAATCCTTGGCCGGGAAGGACTTGTGGTCAAACTTTGACACGTAGGTCAGTTCCAGTTATCATTGAACCCCGCGACTTTCTCGGGATAATCTTGTGTTACATGTCGGGTAGCGGGAGCCTCCTCTTTTCTCTTTTTGCGGCGACGGCGCTTTCTTATGCCGAGAGTATTGCGTTCCTGTCCGCGACGGCGTTGTTCCTCGATATGGCGACGGCGGTTCTCGGATGCCATCATGAGAATGAAGTAGAGCGCCGTGAGCGTTCCCGTTATGCAAAGACTGTATGCTATACGGCTAAGCGGGTCTTCTATTTGAAGATATACCACTGAGATGCCGAGCTGCAGCAACGCATAGCTCATGGCAATGGTGCGCTGTGGGATATGCCACACATAGTTCAGCATCTGATAGATATGCTTACGGTGCGGTTTGAATATGTTCTCTCCCTCTGATGCCCTGCGCATCACAGTCATAAATGTGTCTACTCCATAGACAATGACAAAGACTATGGCCGTGAATGTATGCACCTTAAGGATGTAATATATCAGTACGGCAGCGACTATGTAGCCCATAGTTATGGAGCCGACATCGCCGGCGAAGACTATGGCGCGACGTCTGAAGTTGAAGAAAGCGAATATAAGCAGGGAAATCAGGGAGAAGGCAATGAGCGTTTCGGGAATGAAATGCACCTGGAAAATATCCAGATATAGGAAAATTCCCAATACAGTGATGGAATAGGCCGCCGTGATGCCATTTATGCCATCCATGAAGTTATAGGCGTTGACAAATGCCACGGAGCATATCATGAACAAAGGCCATAATGCCGTCGGCTGTTCAAACAGGTTGCATTGGAATCCGAGAAACAATATGGCTACGAATTGCACCACAAGCCTAATCCAGACTTTCAGTTGCAGCACGTCGTCGGCAAAGCTACAGGCGGCGAGCATGGTAGTGCCTACCAAAAAGTTGGCGCCTATTTCTGTCTGGTTGTACAGAATACCCATAGACAGGCTCCATATCACCATCGCGATGTAGAAAATTATACCTCCGCCTATCACTGTCACCGGGTGGCCGTCGTTGCGCTTGTTGCGCTCGGTACTCCAGTGGTTTTTGCGGGCAAGCGGGATGTATCCCATTTCTATTGCAAGGAGAATGACGAAGGTGAATATGAACAGCAATGTCAGGGACATATTCATTACATTAAGGAATATCAAGGGAGTTCAGGTACCAGTCGTAAAGGCGGCGAATGCCTTCGTCTATCTCCACCTTATGGCGCCAGCCCAAAGAGTGGAGTTTGCTTACGTCGCATAGTTTGCGCATGGTGCCGTCCGGCTTTTCAGAGTCCCATACAATCTTTCCGGCAAATCCTGTAGCTTCTTTTATTTTGTAAGCCAGTTCCTTTATTGTCAGCTCCTTGCCTGAGCCGATGTTAATGTGGCAGTTTCGGATTTCGGGGCCATTGCCGCGTACATCCCTGAAATCTATATGCTCCATTATATAGACAGAAGCATCGGCCATATCCTCGCTCCATAGAAATTCGCGGATAGGGGTGCCGGTGCCCCACAGGGTAAGCTCTCCCGGTCTGATGCCGTATTTGGCGAGAATCGACTTTATATCCTCAAGGGAGGCGTTGCCGTCCACACCCTCTACGGGGCGGACATTCAGGTCGGCACGCAGTGAGTTTTCGTCCCCTGCGGTGAGCAATTTAGCCAGATGCGCCTTGCGAATCATAGCCGGCAGCACATGACTTGTCTCCAGATGAAAATTGTCGCGCGGCCCGTATAGATTTGTCGGCATTACAGCTATATAATTGGTACCGTATTGCAGATTGAAACTCTCGCACATCTTAAGGCCTGCAATCTTGGCTATGGCGTAGGGCTCGTTTGTGTATTCAAGGGGAGAAGTGAGTAAGGCATCCTCACCTATAGGCTGCGGCGCTTCGCGCGGATATATACAGGTGGAGCCGAGAAAGAGAAGTTTCTTGACTCCGTGGGTGAAGGACTGACCTATCACATTCTGCTGTATCTCGAGATTTTGCCAAATAAAGTCGGCGCGATACTTGCTGTTGGCCATGATTCCGCCCACATGGGCCGCCGCCAGCACTACATACTTCGGCTGTTCCTCATCGAAGAAACGTCTCACAGCTGCCTGATTCGTGAGGTCAAGCTCCTTATGGGTGCGTCCCGCCAGATTGGTATATCCCTTGCTTTTAAGATTGTTCCAGATAGCAGAACCTACCAGTCCCCTGTGGCCCGCGACATATATTTTAGCACCTTTCTCCATTATTTGCAAATCTCTTTAATGTCATTGTCAACCATAAGTCTGACCAGATTCTCGAAAGAAGTCTTGCGGGGATTCCATCCCAGCTGTCTGCGGGCTTTCTCGGGATTGCCAAGCAGGGTCTCCACTTCGGCCGGGCGGAAATATTTGGGGTCTACCTCCACCAGCACACGGCCATCTTCAGATATTCCCTTCTCGTCAATGCCTTCGCCCTCCCAGTGCAGGGGCAGTCCGGCATGACGGAAGGCGAGGTCGGCGAACTCACGCACCGAGTGCTGTTCGCCGGTGGCGATCACATAGTCGTCAGGTTCCGGCTGTTGCAGTATCAGCCACATACACTCCACATAGTCGCGGGCATATCCCCAGTCGCGCAGAGCATTCAGATTGCCCAGGTAGAGTTTGTCCTGAAGACCGGCCTTGATACGTGCCGCCGCAAGGGTGATTTTGCGTGTCACAAAGTTCTCGCCTCGTCTTTCGCTCTCGTGGTTGAAGAGTATGCCGTTGCAGGTGAACATACCGTAGCTGTCTCTGTAATTGCGGGTTATCCAATATCCGTAGACTTTAGCACAGGCGTACGGGCTGCGTGGATTAAAAGGAGTGTTTTCTGTCTGGGGCACTTCACATACTTTGCCGAAGAGCTCGCTGGTGCTGGCCTGATATATGCGTGTACTCTTTTCCATACCTAATATGCGCACAGCCTCAAGCAGTCGCAGTGTGCCTACGGCATCCACGTCGGCCGTGTACTCAGGTACCTCAAAGCTCACTTTCACATGGCTCTGCGCCGCAAGGTTGTATATTTCGGTAGGCTTGACCATGCCGATGATACGAATCAGAGACGAGGAGTCCGTCATGTCCCCGTAATGCAGGTTTATGAGACGCTTGCGACGCATATCGCGAACCCATTCGTCCAGATACAGATGTTCTATTCTGCCGGTGTTGAACGAACTGGAACGGCGCAGTATGCCGTGTACTTCATATCCCTTTTTCAACAGAAACTCAGCCAGGTAGGAGCCGTCCTGTCCTGTGATGCCTGTAATAAGCGCTATCTTGTCTACCATATCTTCTAAATACTTGTCAAATAATCTGTTAATTCGGATAAACTGTCCACCCAAAGCTGTGGCTTGTCGGTGTCCGAGCAGGCGGCTTCCTGGGAATGGATATTCACGCCGGCGGTGTCTCTAAGTCCTATTGTGTTCCATCCAAGTATGTTGGGCATACGGAAGTCTTTGGCCGGATTGTCGCCGACATATACAAACCGACGTGCATTAGGATACCGATGAACCAGGCTCTGCCAGGGCTTAAAGGAACGTTTGTCGACACCCGTCTCCTCAGATATGAATATGTTGCAGGGCGGGAAGTACTTCTCTATGTCCAAAGCCTTGAGTTTGTTGCGCTGACTCAGGGAGCGTCCGTCTGTCACAATCCCGAGGCGCACGCCGAGACCCGATAGGGTCTCCAACATCTCCCGGGCACCCTGACTGAGCGAAATATCCGGCTTATGGAAGCGATATGTCTCTACTGCCTTACGCACGAAGTCTTCTTTGTCCGGAGTGTCCGCAAGGGTGGCCAGCGCGTCAAAAACATTGTCGCCGCATTTACGCTTGTCAAGCATAAACGCAAAAGTCTGTGCCGGAGTTCGCCCGACAAGTGGAGCCGCAATCTCGGCAACAGCCTTGAACCCCGACTTAAGAAAGTCAAGTTCCTTATATAGCGTGTCATCCAGGTCGAATATGACTAACGGTCCGGTATAATACAATTCCGAGTCCATACTTAACGCAAAGTTACAAAAAATCCCCAATCCTGCCAAACGTGTCTCACTTCACGGCCATGGCGAGTCGTGTGGCGCGTGGGCAGAGCGCGGCAAGGCCGGCACCGCGTATCAGCAGATAGCTCAGAAAAGAAGCCCATAGCGCCGAGTTGGCGGCTATAGGGTCTGATGTGGAGCTGCAAAGCATATTGAAGATATAGAAAACCGCTGCGCCGGAGGCTGTGGCCACAAACATAAGGCGAGTGGCCGTAAGCCCTATGTAGATGCCGTCGTAGATGAACGCCGCGACGGTGATAGCCGGCATGAGGATAAGCCATAAATGGAGTTCTCCGATAGACTGTAGTACATCCGTCTCAGGAGTGATGAACGTACTTATGGGGTGCCAGAAGAAGTAGTAAACGGCTGTGAAGGAGACAGCCATACCTACGGCCCAGAGTCCCAGCGCCCGCTTGGTGGAGCGCATCAGGATGTCGTCTTGTCGGCCCACGGCTTTGCCTGTAAGCGCCTCGGCTGCGAAAGCGAACCCGTCCATAAAGTAAGAGAAGAAGAGGAAAAACTGCATCATGACTGCGTTTACCGCCAAGGCCAGCGAGCCTATGCGCGCGCCGAAAGCGGTCATGCCCAGGCTTACTGCCATTATGCAGAGCGAGCGCAGAAAGATGTCGGAACTCACGCGGAAGAAACGTCCGCTGCCCCTGAGTGCAAACCACTTGCTGCGGGGAGGCAGGGGCATCTGTCCTCCGTTGAAACGACGTGCCAGCAGCAATGCCAGGACAAGTCCGAACCAGTTGGCTACGGTGGTGCCCAAGGCTGTACCTGGAAAGCCGAGGCCGGCCACGTAGACCAACAGCAGGCTTGCCCCGATGTTGACGACATTTGTCAGAATGGCTATGACCATGGGGTAGAAACCGGATTGCATACCCAAAAACCAACCGCTCACAGCCATTGTGGCAAGCATGGCCGGGGCACCCCAGATGATTATGCGGAAATATTGTGAGGCCAGTCCGGACACTGCCGGCTCAGCATCTATCACATTGAGCAGCAGCCACATCAACGGCCATTGAAGGATTATCATCGCCAGTCCTATAAAAAGGCCGAGAAGTACTGAGCGGGAAAAGAGTTCATGCTGCCCTGCCGGGTCCTTGGCTCCGTAAGCCTGCGCTGTCAGACCCGAAGTGCCGCTGCGTAAAAAACCGAAACACCACAACACTACATTTATCATCATGCTGCCTACGGCTATGGCCGCTATGAACTTCTCTGAGCCTAAATGTCCGGAAATGGTGGTGTCTGCAAGTCCGAGCAGCGGCACGGTGATGTTGCTGACTATGGCCGGTGCGGCTATGCGGAATATGTCTCTGTTGATATTCACACTGCAAATATAGGCAAAAATATTGAGATTTTTCACTATATTTGCGACATGATACAGTTTGTAAATGCCAAAATCAACCTCGGACTGCGTGTACTTCGCAAGCGGCCTGACGGTTACCATGACCTATCAACGGCGTTTTATCCTATAGGTGTGCGTTCCGGCACCGCTGCCGACTCGGGCAGACTTGCCGATGTATTGGAGATTACCTGTGCTGAGGCTGATAGTCTACGAATAGACGGCAATGTGCCGGACTGCGCTCCGGAGCAGAATCTGGTGTGGAAGGCTCTTTTGCTTTTTAGGGAACTCTACCCCGCGTGTCCTCCGGTACAACTCTGTCTGGATAAGCATATACCTTCGCAGGCAGGACTCGGCGGCGGCTCGGCGGACGCTTCTTTCACCTTGAAGTCGCTGAATGAGTTGTGCGGATGTCCGTTAAGCGAGGAACAGCTTCTTGCGGCGGCCCTGCGTCTTGGCGCCGATTGTCCTTTCTTCATCCTCGACATGCCGTGTGTGGCAGGCGGAGTGGGAGAGAAGCTGACCCCTATAGACCTTGACCTTTCCGGATATTGGGCTGCGGTAGTGAAACCTGATGCCGGTATCGGTACCGCGCAGGCTTTCCGGGGAATCACTCCTGCTTTTCCCGAAGTTTCGGTAGAGGATGTGGTGTCTCTCGCGGTGGAGGAGTGGCGCGGACTGCTGGTGAATGATTTCGAGACCTCTGCTTTCGCTATTCATCCGGAGTTCCGGAAGATTAAGGAATGTCTATACGTCCATGGCGCCCTGTATGCGAGTATGAGCGGCAGCGGCTCCTCCTTTTTTGGGATTTTCCGTAACCGAGAGGAGGCGGAACAGGCGGCAAAGGCTTCCGCTCAACCTTTCAGTACCGTCACAAGTCTGTGAGTGAACGTTTAAACACGTTGGTTTGTTATCAATAAAAATGTGTAAAGATGTGCGGATTTGACCCTGCAACTCTATTTAACATTTTTTGGAACAATATTTGTTGGTGAACGATATTAAAACACTCATACGCTATGTCAGAAAAGAAACAATACGATAACAAAAAGAAGACTGAGGACGAGAATATCGCCGAACAGGAAGCTGTGGAGACTCTGCATGAATCCGAGGAGGTTTCCGAGGAGCTGGAGCAGGAAGAAGACAAGGTGGCCTCTCTGGAAGCCGCCCTGGAGAAGGAAAAGAAAGAGTATCTGTTCCTTATGGCCGAGTTTGACAATTTCCGCAAACGCACGGTCAAAGAGAAGGCCGAGATAATAAAGAACGCAGCCGGTCAGGTCATGAAGGGTCTGCTTCCCATAGTAGACGATTTTGAGCGTGGACTGGAAGCCACCAAAGACACCGCAGACGCTTCTGCCGTGCGCGAGGGCATGGAACTGATATATAATAAATTGGTCAAATATATGGAGGCTAACGGCGTTAAGGCCATGTTTACGACCGATGAGCCTTTTGATGCCGAGCTGCATGAGGCCATAGCACAGGTTCCCGCCCAAAGCGACGAGCAGAAAGACAAGATTATAGATACTGTATCCAAAGGATATACTATTAATGGGAAAGTGCTTCGCCACGCCAAGGTGGTCGTAGCCAAATAAACTATGTAAGCGCCATGGCAGAAAAAAGAGATTACTACGAAGTGCTCGGCGTGGGCAAAAACGCTACGGCCGACGAGCTGAAGAAGGCTTACCGCAAGATGGCCATCAAGTATCATCCGGACAAGAATCCGGGTGATAAGGAGGCCGAGGAGAAATTCAAAGAGGCCGCCGAGGCATACGATGTACTCAGCGACCCCGATAAACGAGCCCGTTATGACCAGTTCGGCCATTCTATGGGGCCACAGGGTTTTGGCGGCGGCAACGGTGGCTTCGGCGGTTTTGGAGGAGGCGGCTTTGGCGGCGGCTTCTCGATGGAGGATATTTTCTCTCACTTCGGCGATATTTTCGGCGATGCTTTCCAGGGTGCCGGCACTTACGGTGCCGGTGGTGGGCGTCGTCAGCGTGCCGCCGTACGTAAGGGCGCGGACCTGCGTATCAAGGTCAAGGTGACTCTCAAGGACATTATGGACGGGGTGGACAAGAAACTCAAGATACCCCGTTGGGTGGCTTGCGATGCCTGTAAAGGAACCGGCGCAAAGGACGGAACAGCCTTCCATACCTGTTCCACCTGCCATGGTACCGGCCGTGTGACACGTGTGCAGCAGACTTTCCTCGGTGCTATGGAGAGCCAGAGTGTATGTCCGGAATGTAACGGCGAGGGCAAGACTATAGACACCAAGTGCAGCGTCTGCGGCGGTGAAGGCATTGTCAAAAAGGACGAAATAATATCCTTCCACATTCCGGCAGGTGTGACCGACGGCATGACACTCAAGATGAGCGGACAGGGCAACGCGGCCCGTCATGGCGGCGTGAACGGCGACCTGCTCGTAGTCATAGAGGAGGAGAAGGACCCGAATCTTATCCGCGATGAGGATGACCTGATATATAATCTGATGCTTGATTTCCCCACGGCGGCTTTAGGCGGCAGCGTGGAGGTGCCCTTGGTAGAAGGCAAGGCGCGCCTGAAGATTCCAGCGGGAACACAGCCCGGCAAAGTGCTTCGTCTGCGCGGCAAGGGATTGCCCCACTACGGTTCTTCTGCAAAAGGGGATGAGCTTGTCAATGTAATGGTATATGTGCCCGAAAATCTGACAGACGAGGAGCGCAAGAGCATAGAGAGCCTGCAGGGGCAGCCTAATGTCACTCCCACGCAGAGTACAATCCACCGCATATTCTCAAAACTGCGTCATATTTTCCACAAAGAGGCAGAGCAATAACCTCCATGTGGCGATATAAACGGGCTTAGCCGAAATGTAATAGGAGGGTATGCCCGCATAAAAACGAGTCCTGCTTCCTGATTTCAGGAAGCAGGACTCGTTTTTATGGTTTAGCGGTTTTTATTTGTGTACTTGTATTTGTGCGCCGGCTGAATGGGCGGAGAGAGACGGCGCGTAGAGGCTTTGCAGCGTGGCTATGCCTATTGAGAAAGTGCCTTCCTGACCGGCGAAGCAGTCGTATTCCAGGATAAAGTCCCCTTTGGGCAGACGGGGCAGGAAGAAGTTTGTGGACCCGTCGCGCACTTCGCGGTAGAAGCCTGTACCGTCTTGCCATACGAAATGGGAGAGTTGGTCGGCGAGAGCCATGCAGCCGCCCCGCTCATCGGTTATGACGGCGTAGTCTATGTCGCGTTCAGAGGTTACGGTAAGCTGTACGCGCAGTCTCTGTCCGATGGCCACGCTATCGTTCTTGCCTAACGGACGGACTTCAGTACCGTCGCCGTCTTGTTCAACTGTCAGTATGCGCTTGCTCACTGTGACATCGCTCTCGCTGAACTCCTTGACATCCTCGATAGGGGATATGTATTTGGCCACTATGCCGCCCCATGCCTGATGTTTCCCACTCTTTACTACACGAAGCACACTGCCGGAGGCCTCGGTGGCGTTCAGAGGCATTGTGAAGCTGCCGGTAAGTCGGTCGCGTCCGGCAGGATGCAGTTCTTTGCCTCCGAGGTATATATGGGCGGGTTCATTGAAAACGGTCCAGTCGGAACCGGTGGAAAGGACTGCGTATATCACTTCGGCGAGTTGGGCATCACTGCCCCAGTCCTGTGCCTGACGTTCAATTATGAGCCACTGGCGCAACAGGTCTATGGAGGGAGATTTTGGTGTTATTTCGTGGAATGCCTCCAGCGCCTGGGCTGTGGTGATAAGAGTATTGTCTGTGAAAAAGCCGCTTCGCAGATTGTCGAACCACATTCCTCGCTCTTCGCTCTTGGAAGCGAACTGATTGAGTGATTCAAGGATTGTGCGTGCCAGCATCGGTTCCTTTTCGCGATACAAGAGTGTCGCTGCCGTGGCCTTGTCGTATATGCCGAAGTCCTTCCACTCAGCTTTCACTGCCTTCAAGGCCGCTTTCTTCAGGGAGGCGAAGTCACCGCTCATAGGCACCTCCGGGAAAAAGGAGCGTATGTAGATGTAGTTGAGCATTGAGGAGGTATTGAAATGTTTGTTGCACTTCAGATACTCCTTGTACAGCTCCTTGTCGCAGAATTTCAGTGCCGAGGCAACCATGTTTTGCACACGTTTCTCTTCGGGGAGGAAGCCCATCTGACGGAGCATACCGAGGCGCCACAGCACCTGCGCGGTGATGTATTCCGAGGGCTCCATACCTTTGCACCAGGACCATCCACCCCCTTTCTGTTCGGCCACAAGGCGGTTCAACGCATCCTTGATGGCTGCCTTGCAATTGGCATCGTCCAGCAGGTTGGTGAGGCGGCTCATGCGCAGAGTTTCCGCTTGTGCATTGTTGACCCAGGGAGTGTTGTCCAGGGCTACAATCTTGAGTTGCGGGTCGCGTTGCAGTTTGGAAACGAGAGTGGAGTCGCCTGTCTCGTTCCATAGCCTGATAGCTTCGCCTAACTGAGGATAAGTGCGGACAAGTCCGGCGGCAATGGCATTTCCGTACATTGAGTTGGCTACGCTCAGTATGCTTGCGTTTTTGTCGTAGCTCATATCCGGCAGGGCGGTGACACACTCCCACACCGGATTGTCACAATATTGCAGAGAAACTTGTGCATTCTTGTCAAATTCCGGCAGAGTGATTTCGTATGAGTCGCGGGCAGGCGCGAGGTAGAAAGGTTCCGTTTCTGTCACGGGACTGGAGGAAAGCAGAACGGCTATCAGGGACTGTTCGCCATCTGAGAATCCGGGGACTTTGCCGTACACCTTATAGCCGACAAACTGTATGTCGGACGGAGCGCTGAAGTCTATGCCGATGACGCGCGAGCCGTTAGCGCTGACCTCTTCGGAGGAGAAATCCCTGCTGACGATAGTATTGCCGGTGAGAGGGTCGAAAATCTCTATTCCGGCAGATACATCGGCCTGTTTGTCCGAATTATTGTAAACGGTAGCCATCAGGGTGACTTTGTCACCGGTACGCAAGAAGCGGGGTGTGTTTGCAGACACCATCACGGGCTTGGAGGCAGTGACGTCTTCGCGTGTCAGGGCTGTAAGCATCTCGTAATTGTATCCGAGCATCTGGAGTTGCCATGTAGTATTGAAATCGGGGGCCGTGAAGCTGATTTCCACCACACCGTCGGCATCAGTGCTGAGATTTGGCTTGAACCAGGCGAGCGGCATCTCGGCAGGGCGGAATTTTACATTCTCCTCTGCCGAAACATCACTGCCGTCCATGTCTGCGGCTCCTGTGTCAGCGGCTGCTCCCATGGCCATACTCTCTGCGGCAGATTCCTTCTTGAGGGAAGAGCGCATCATGGGTTCAGGAGCATGCGGAGCCGCATAATCGGCTACCGCCTCTTCTTCCAGCAACAGGTCGAAGGAGGAGTTCCTGGCAGTGGTGAAGTAGACTCTGCCGTTGTAATAAGAGCCGTAAAGGTTCCGGCCATATGTGTTTATGTCCGGTGTGTACAGGTCGGGAACGCTGAGAGTCTTGCCGTAGGGGTGAGATATGTACATACCTAATCGGTAACGGTTAACCTCAGGGTTCAGACTCGAGGGATTGTAGAAGTAAGATTCGGGTATTGTGTTCCAGCTGAAGGGATAAATGGCGTTTAGCGATTTATCGGAAAGCGTGGCCACAACGGGAATGTCAGCGAGGCCCTTGTCGGCTAAGGTAAAGCGGAAGGTCCAGCGTTCCCGTCCGCCGGCAGAAATGTTGTCGCGGAACGATATTTTCTCGACTTTGACTGACTCTTTTGCTGCAGCCGGAATTAATTCTATCCGCGAGGTGTAGCTGTTACAGGAGTCGGTCGTGCAAAGTAATACCCATGCGCGCTCGTTGCGGCTCTGAGGCGCTTTGGCTTTTATGTGCGATATACCGCCCTGCGGGTGTATGAACCCCTTGTCGGTGATACCGTTTATGTCGCTCGTTATATAGAATATGTAATTTTGAGACGAGGAGCCTACAGGGATAGAGACCTCTTTTGCATCGGCAGGAACATCGACAACAGTTATGGGAGTCCAAAGTGCGGATTCGCATGGGGTGACAGTGTCGGAAGCCCTGTACAGTGTAACCGTCGTGCATAGAGCCGTGGAGCCTTCGTCTGCCTTTACCTGCACCTTATATGTGCCGGATGGGAACAAGTCGGAATTAACCCGTATATCGGGAGTTTCTGATTCGCCCGAGACTATGACTTTGCCCTTCGCATCGGTAATTGTGTAGCTGAGAGACTGTCTGTCTCCATTGCCTCCGATTACATCGAATGGCAGCGTTATAAATTCGGTGTCTGCGTCAATCCGTTCCTTTCCGTTATAGCTGATTTGCAGACTTTTGCCGATGTAGAAATTCCTGAATCCGCTCTGCTGAGTCTCGCCGGCTTCTGACGTGGCGTCGGCCTGCACGCGGTAATACATATCGCTGAAGGCTGTGTCATTCAGACGCTCGGTGTGCAGGGATATGCTGAACCGCCCTTCGCCATTGGTTCGGGTATCTGCCGTATAGGAGCCGTCCACCTCCGAGAACCACCACAGAGGAACGCTGTTGAAGTTGAGTCTTACATCGGCATTTGCCACAGGCATACCGCTGTATGTGACTACCTTGCCGGTAACTTTCAGCTCATTGCCCGGGATGATATTTTCCACAGGGTCAAGCTCCGCGAGGAAAGAGGGTTGCTTATATTGCTCCACACGAATAAAAGAGGTAGCCAGGCGTTTCTGATTTGAATCTGATAGGTCTCCGGAAGTCAGAGCTATGTTATAGACGCCGTTCATACCCTCCTCGGGGAGTTTGAATTCCCCTATGGCGCGGCCATCTTTGCCTGTAGTTAGGGCAAGTGTGTCGCAGGGTACATTGGAAGCGTTGTAAAGGATTGCTTTCAAGGGCAGGTCTGCCTTCGGAGTATTCTGTTTGGGTAGCGGATTACGCTCATAGACGATAGCGGCGAAACGGCAGGTGTCACCGGGATGGAAAAGCGAGAGGTCTGTGAGGATGAGTGCCTGAAGTGAGGGGCGGTTTTCGTGTTTCCTTTGGGATAACCATTCGCTTAGCGAAGCGGTGTCGTCGCCACGGGTCACCACACAGTCCACATAGCCGTTGTCGGTCCACGCAGTCGGAAATCTTACAAGTCCGTCGGCATCCGTTATCGCACTCTCGCTTTTGCCTTTTCTGTCGCGGGTGAATCGGGCGGTTACTCCAGCCAATGGTTTGCCGTCCAGAGAATTTGTGACCAACACTTCCTTATAGTTTCCACTGGAGACTGTAGTAAGCGCTATGTCTGTGACTTTAAATACGTTATAGTCTTTATAGAGTTGAGAGAAAGTCCCTTTTGCATCGTTGCCCACGGCAAGAAGGTATTTTCCCACAGGGAGTTTGCCAAAGTTGAGCATACAGGTGTCCGGCTGTCCGGTACCGCTCGGAATGATTTGTGAAGATATGAATCGTGTCTGCGGACTGCGTATCAATTCCCCATAGCTTAGCCCTTGTTTGTCGGCCGGTATCCTGAACAGACAGGCATAAGTCTGCTCAGGCATACGGGCTGCCGACACCTTTACTTCCACATCCTGTCTGCTTGAGTACAGGTTGTCCATATTCAGCACGCCGCTGCCTTCCTCAAGTCTGACGATGGCGTTCTTGACCGTATTGATACGGAAATAGTCGGAATGGGTAGCCACACATTCCTTGAGTTGAGGCAGAAGGTTACGGGCATCTTCTCCGCTGTTCAGATATGCGTCATTGATGAACTCTGTGGAATAAGGAGAAGACTTGTTTTCTTTGTATGCCTCAAGATATGCCTTGACTCTGTGTCCGGAAGACACGTTTTCAAGTGTGCGGGGAAGAGTGACCGTCATCTCGGCTACATTGCCGGAAGCCTTGGCCGTTCCGTTCCATTCAGAGGCAATGGCGTCCGCCCGCATGGCGCACTGTTGCGACGGGGTGGATTTCTGTTCCGCCGCGCCGAAGGGTATGACCGTGCGGTTGCCGGCAAAGGTTTTCAGCAGGTCTATGCTGCGGTTGGCCAATATGCTGTACAGAGTGGGGTAGAAGTCAAGCGCATGGTCCGATGTATCGGTGAGCAACGTCTTCCAATGAGCTGAAGATGAGGATTGCAGGTCCTTCTTGCAGGTCAGCGATTTGTCTGTCAGCTCAAGTACCTTCTTGGCGAACAGCTGTGTACTCCACAACTGCGGGTCCTCCGGATAGCTGTCCAATGGAAGAGTCCTTCGGTCGAAAGTATATCGGTCCGACGTGTACACCTGCCGGTATAGTTGAGCTTCCAGCGAATACAGAATCGAGGCCCCTGCGGGAGAACCTTTCTTAGCAAGGGAATCAAGTAGCATGGCCATGGCCGGCATCCTGTCGGTGGAAATCAAATTGTTGGCGGTAACTATCTGGATAGCGTTCCGGATAACAGCGGTTTCGTCTCCACGCCCGGAGGCTTGGCGCATGGCTGATTCCGCTTTGTCTATCACGGTCTGCGGGAACGCGAAATCCGGTCCGTCTGATTTATCCTTGTCTGAAGGTTTATGGACTTTCCCTTTTCCGGCTCTCACGACTTTGCTCTTCCTTGGCATCTGGCCACAGGAGGCATTTGCCGGAAGTACGGATAATCCTGCCGTCAGCATACAGGCCAATGAAAGGGCTGTCAGTTTTAATCTACGTATAGTCATAGTTTAAAGAATAAGTGTCTATATAATCAGACCCGGTTTGGCAAGAGAGGTTTACTCTCATTGCTGAACCGGGTCTTGTATAAGTGTTATAAAAGGTTAAACCGGAATGTCATTCCTTTGGGATTATTTCTTCTTAGCCTTTTTTCCATTCCTGCCGCGTTGTTCGCTCAGTTTCCGGTCAAATTTTCGCTCGGCTCGCTTTAACAGATATAACTGCTTGGGCGACAAGATTGTTTTGAGTCTGTTGAAATATTTCTTTTCCAATTCCCCTTCGCGGGCTTTGGCCATGGCCATGGACTCGGCCGCACCCATATACTCGTTGTCTGTGGGGGTGGATTTCTTGTGTATGCTCTTGAATTTATGGTGCAGTTCGTGAAACAGGACGGCGCGTTCATTCTCGTACTGGGTATAAACCTTTGTGAACTCGGCCTGCTTGTCTGCGGAGAGGTCCATCTCCTGTATCAGGTATTTGATTTTGAACTCCTGCAATTCCTTAAGCATCTCTGCCGTATGGTCCTCTTTAGGCTCGGCAAGAGCTGAAGGCATACATAGGGTCAGTACAAAGAATATCAGTAAAAATCGCGTAAAATATTGTCTCATATATAATAATAGTAATCTTCTTCAGCAGAGTCTTCGGCAGCCAGGGCGGCCTGCAGTTGATTCAGGTCTATATCGGAGACATCCACGAAGTTCGTTTCGTCGTAATAATTGTCGGACGCGGCATTATCTTCGGCGACAATCTCGTCCTCACTGCCCGGGACAGCTTCTTCTGTCAGAGTTTCCTCGAAATCCTCCACAACCATTACCGAAGGGGAGGAGCATACTTGTGCCACGACCTCCGGAGTGTCCATGGCTTTGGCTATCATTTGGGGCGGATTGGAGAGAGAGACCTCTTCCTGACCGGATTCCGACATCATGGACACCATCTTCATGGTACACCAGATACCGGCGAACATGGCTGCCAGATAGACGTAAGGCTTCAGCCGCTGCCAGCGCGATATGGGCATCGGTGTCTTAAGTCCTGGATGCTCGGGAAGTCGGGACTCTATCTCGTTGAAGATATAGTCAAAGTAACCGTCCGGCACCCGGAAACCGGTCTCTGTACCGAATTTATCTCTTAACTGGTCTTCCTCTTTCATTGTTTTTCTTTTTCTCTGATTTATTGACCTGAAATTCCGTATTTGGTTTAATCCACACTTTTGTTTTTTGTTGTTTCGGTAAAAGAAAAATATTTTTTGTGAAAATTGGTTAGCCATGTGAACAAACTTGCAGTCCCCGTCGTTTTATAGACAAAAACAAGACAAAATCGTTTCATGATGTTAGGTTAGTTCGAAAAGGTATTATGAAAAACACGAAAAAGCGATGGATTGCGAAGTCTGTCGCTTTTTACTTATATATGTAAGAAAAACAGGGAGAGGATTACAATCAATACATATATCGATGTCACCGGTCAGGAAAAAGGCGCGTCACTTTTCCAGATTGGAGATGTATTCCGCGATTTTCTTGACTGCATGGTGGTAGTTGGCTTTCAGTGCCCCCACGGAAGTGCCGAGTATTTCGGAAATCCGCTCATATTTCATGTCGTCGAAGTAACGCATATTGAATACCAGGCGTTGCTTCTCGGGCAAAGTGGCTATGGCTTTCTGCAGTTCCAGTTGCAGCTCATTTCCGTCGAAGTATTCGTCCGCCTGAAGGTTTCGGATTAGGAAATTGTCTGCATTTTCGTCTCCGTCCGAAAGGGTAGTGGTTTGTGCCTTTCGCTCTTTGTTAAGGAAATTGATACTTTCGTTTACAGCTATCTTATAGAGCCAGGTGGACAGTTTTGCATCTCCTCTGAAATTATTCAGATTGTTCCAGGCTTTGATAAAGGTATTCTGCAACAAGTCGTTGGCATCGTCATGGTTTACCACCATCTTGCGTATTTGCCAGTAAATAGACTCTCCGTATGTGCGCATCAGACGGTTGAACGCAGCCTGTGCCGTCTTCTGGTTCTGAAGTTCGGCCACCAACTTGCTTTCGTCTATTTGGGTATCTGCTGCCATGGAGGTCTCTATGGGAAATTTGAGACGCATCAAAACTCTTCATTTTGGTGCGTCTCAAAATGCCTTGTCAATGTAATTTGTCGGGGTGACAGGATTCGAACCTGCGACCACCTGGTCCCAAACCAGGTGCGCTACCGGACTGCGCTACGCCCCGAATTTGTGAGTGCAAAGTTACGAAAAATTTTTAACATTTGCACTATTCGATATGCGGAGAGTGGGTTAAAAACTATACTATTAGGATTTTTTAAACTTTCGGATACCATATTTTATGGGCATACTCAGAAGCTGATGCCGAATTTAAGCACTGCCGAATTGATGTTATCGCCATTGTATGGGATATCCAAATCAGTGGCGTTGCGTAGAGTGAAATAGCTGTATGCAAGCACGATATGACTGCGGAATGACTTTGACATGGCCAGGTTCACTCCCAGGCCAAGCGCACCGTAAGCACCTCCGAATGAGCCTGAATCCGAGAGCGTGTTGAAGGAATATCCGCATTTCAGTTCAAAAAAGAATAGCGATGGCTTGCTGCGGAAAGAGGTGCGCACCATGGCGTAAACCGGAATAAAGGTGTATGGATTGCCGAAGGCTTTGTGCATACCTATGCCTAAGGCGGCTGTCCGTATCCATGCTCCTTTGTAGCCGAAATAGGTCTCGGCATCGAAGGTCGACATATTTTCGCCGCTGAGGTCGATGGACGCGCCTACGTCCATACCCCAGGAGAAGTGGCGTAGGAAAGGGGACTTTTCCTTTGTTTCCGGAGTCTGCGTCAGTCCTTGGACCGGACTGGCAGATACCGAGTCCGTTTCTGTGGCGACGGCGGGTGCGGAA
This sequence comes from uncultured Bacteroidales bacterium, assembly GCA_900547755.1. Classification (GTDB taxonomy): domain Bacteria; phylum Bacteroidota; class Bacteroidia; order Bacteroidales; family Muribaculaceae; genus Lepagella. The sequence goes on along the minus strand of URIC01000011.1, from coordinate 13,275 downwards.
TAGACAGAGCAAGCCTCCGCTGCCGGGGCGGCGGGGGCTTGGAATGCTGTGACGCCTGTCAGTAAGGCAAGGCTCGGTATCAGGCTGGTTGCTTTCAATTCTTTCAGGCTTAAAATATTGTCTCGTTTGTCAACTTCCCAGATAGCTCTTGAGAAGTTTGCTCTTCTGCCCCTTGAGGCGACGTATGGCCTTCTCTTTGATTTGGCGTACACGCTCGCGGGTGAGGTCAAATTTCGCACCTATTTCTTCCAGGGTCATTTCCTGACATCCTATTCCGAAAAACATCTTGAGGATTTCACGCTCGCGGTCGTAGAGCTGTCGCAGGGCACGGTCCACTTCTTTGGAAAGACTCTCCTGGTTGAGTGTGGAGTCTGCCATTGGGCTGTCGTCGTTGGGAAGCACGTCAAGCAGTGAGTTGTCCTCGCCGTCTACGAATGGAGCATCCACGGAGATGTGTCTGCCGGACACCTTGAGGGTGTCGGAGATTTTGTCTACCGGAATGTCAAGGCGTTCAGCCAGCTCCTCGGGGGAGGGACGGCGCTCGTTTTCCTGTTCGAACTTGGATAGCTCTTTGCTGATTTTGTTTAGAGAACCGACCTGGTTGAGCGGCAGACGTACGATGCGGCTCTGTTCAGCCAGGGCCTGCAATATGGACTGACGAATCCACCAGACGGCATAAGAGATGAATTTGAAACCGCGCGTTTCATCGAATTTCTGGGCGGCACGGATAAGGCCCAGGTTACCCTCGTTAATGAGGTCAGGAAGCGTAAGCCCCTGGTTCTGGTACTGTTTGGCAACGGAAACCACAAATCGCAGATTGGCTTTGGTCAGCTTTTCGAGGGCGGCATGGTCTCCCTTCTTGATGCGTTGTGCCAATTCTACTTCTTCACTTACCGAGATGAGTTCCTCATGTCCGATTTCCTGAAGGTATCTGTCCAGAGAAGCGCTCTCGCGGTTGGTGATAGACTTGGTTATTTTTAATTGTCTCATTGGTGGCTGTGCAAATATATGCAAAGTTAGTAAAAAAAAATGAGAAAGCCGTTATTGCGCGAGCGTTTTTTTGGAAGTTTAACACATATTCCTTTTCCCGGCGATATTGCCCACAGGGGGGATACGCCTGTGCGCTTATCCCGGCCCTGTTGTGGCGCATCCTTTGTATTCCGCCGTGTGCAGGACGGCTCAGGCACCTAAATAGCTCTGTAGAAGAGCGTTCTTCTGACGCTTCAGGTTGCGGATGGCCGTCTCCTTAATCTGTCGGACACGCTCACGGGTCAGGTCGTACTGCATGGCTATCTCCTCAAGTGTTTTCTCTTTGCATCCGATGCCGAAAAACATCTTGAGGACTTCCCGCTCACGCGGCGAAATCTGGCTCAGGGCCCGGTCCACCTCGGTAGAAAGGCTTTCACGCGTCAGCGTGGCGTCGGCACGGGTGCTGTCCTCATTGGGCAGCATGTTGATGATTGTAGTCTCCTCGCCGTCCACAAGGGGCGCATCCATGGAAAGAGGACGTCCGGAAGCCACGAGCATATCGGTTATCTTGTCCGCAGGGGTATCAAGCATGGCGCTCAGCTCCTCCGGGGTGGGCCTACGCTGGTTCTCTTGCTCGAATCGGCCTATTTCCTTGTTTATCTTGGCGAGGTCTCCGACCTGGTTCAGGGGGAGACGCACCAGGCGGCTCTGCTTGGCAAGAGCCTGCAGAATAGCCTGACGTATCCACCACACGGCGTAGGAGATGAACTTAAAGCCACGTGTCTCGTCAAATTTCTCAGCAGCATGAATCAGACCGATATTTCCCTCGTTGATAAGGTCAGTGAGGTGCAAGCCCTGATTCTGATATTGTTTAGCAACGGATACCACGAATCTCAGATTGGCGTTGACAAGACGGTTGCGGGCCGCCACATCCCCCTTCTGGGTGCGGTGTGCGAGTTCCACTTCCTCGTCCATTGAGAGAAGGTCATACCGGCCTATCTCCTGCAGGTACTTGTCCAGCGCGTAGCTGTCGCGGGTCGTTATTATAGGATTTATCTTAATTTGTTTCATAGCGGTCGCGCCAAAAAGTGTGCAAAATTAGTAATTTTTTTGCAAATCACAGCGTCTTGTAGTGAAACATTTTTAAGACATCTCCTTTAAGACGTGTTAATTCTAAAACAATCAGTAATTTGCGGTTGTTTGGGAAATTTCTGAATTTAACACGAATTATATGTGCGTCTCTTAAGGCTGTAAAAAGTCAGGCCCTGTCCCGCAAAACCTTTCAGGGTCCGGCATCGGCCTTTACGCTGACAGGTTTTTGAGGGACAGGGTCTGAGACGGAGAGGAGTGTCGTCTCGTTACTCTTCGTTTGCGAGATTCACTGCATAATAGCCCTTCTTGCCGGTGGTGTAGATACCGGATATGAACATTACCTTGTCGCTGTCGGAGCCTTTTAATATCTGGTCATAGATATACTCCACGTCGTCCGACGTGTTCACAGGCTGGTCGTTTATGCTCATTATTATGAAGCCGTCCTTGATGCCTGCGTCCTTGATGGGGCCGTTTTTGAGTCCGGAAACCTGTACGCCGTGGCTTATGCCCAGATGCTGTTTTGTCTCGGAAGACAGCTTCATGAAGGCACAGCCTAAGGAGGAGAAATCATCCTTCTTGGTGATTTTGGTATTGCCTCGGTCGTTCTTAAGCGTGGCTCCCTTGGTATATTGTTTGTTCTTGTGCAGGTAGGTGACAGTGATATGGTCACCGGGGCGGAACTGGTTCATCAGCTCGACAAGCTGTGCGGATGTGTGGACATCGTTGCCGTTGATTTTGGTTATGACGTCTCCTTCCTCCAGGCCCATCTCGCGGGCGGTGGACAGGTCTTCGACATCGGTGACGTATATACCTGCCACGGTGCCTTCTATCTCCTTTTCCTTTGCGAGCTTGGCGTCAAGTTCCTGGTAACGTATGCCGAGTACCGCGCGCTGCACGGTGCCGTATTCCTTGATGTCGCTTATAATCTTCTTTACAATGCTTGTGGGGATAGCGAAGGAGAATCCGGTGTATGAGCCGGTGTTGGAGTAAATGGCGGAATTAATGCCTATGAGTTGTCCTGCGAGATTGACAAGAGCGCCTCCGGAGTTGCCGGGGTTGAGGGCCGCGTCTGTCTGTATGTAAGAGTCAAGACCCAGACGACGTGCGCCGTTGCCGCTGCTGATGCTGCGTGCTTTTGCGGATACGATGCCGGCTGTTACCGTGGAGTTGAAACCGAAGGGGTTTCCTACGGCCAGTACCCATTCGCCCACCTTGACGGCATCGCTGTCTCCAAAAGAGACCGGGCTGAGGCCCTTCTCGTCTATCTTGATTAGTGCGAGGTCGGTAGCCTCGTCGGTGCCGATTATCTTGGCTTCGTATGAGCGGTTGTCGTTGAGTATCACTTCTACTTTGTCCGCTCCGTCCACTACATGGTTGTTGGTGACTATGTAACCGTCCTCACGAATGATGACACCGGAGCCAAGACCACTCTGCACGGGTTCTCCTTTTTTCTGGGATTTGCCGTTCTTGCGAGGCTGCTGACGCTGCTGCGGTGTGCCGAAAAAGAACTCAAACGGGTCCATCATCCCCTCGAAGGGGTCGTAATATTGCTGTTGTACTCGGGAGACATAGCTCTTGATACATACTACCGAGTTGATGGTTTTCTCAGCAGCAACGGTGAAATCTGTCTGGAAAGAGGCGGTGGCCGCCGTGCGTATGAACCTACTGTCATTGTGGCTTTGGGCCGACATACTCATGGCTCCGCAGGAAAGCAGGGCGGCGGCAAGAAATAGCTTGATATTGTTCATATATCTATGTTTTATTAGTCTGCGTGCCGGTGACCGTGTAGAGCGGCTGCCGGCTTCCGTACGCATAAGGTTTTATGTCAATACTATACATTAATAATGACGCAAATTTAGCGCTAATATTTCCTGTGGGCAAGTCCGGCAAGAGCTATTTAGCATTATTTAATAATGGTGTATGCAAATGTAAAAGACTGCAAAAATCCTGTCTGAAATTTCCAAATCAATTAGATTTGTGCTTATGTTTCGCAAGAATTATTTAATTTTGCGTTATGTTTATGTTCAGGACTCGTTTTGTGAGGATTTCGTGTGTTCTATGCGGCGTGATGCTGATGCTCCTGTCCGGGTGTTCTACCGGCAAGAGTGTTCGCCGTGACCGTACGCACATTGATGCCGGCACATATATCAAAGGGCATCATCTCGACAAGAAGCAAACCCGTCTGATCGAGGAGGCGGTGACATGGATAGGTACCCCTTACAAGTACGGAGGTGCGGAAAAGGGGAAAGGAACTGACTGTTCCGGTTTGGTACTGCGCGTTTACCTGGATATGACGGAGATAAAGCTGCCGCGAAATTCCGCCAAGCAGGCTGAGTTTTGCAAAAAATTGAAAAAGAAAGATGCAAAGCCTTGCGACTTGGTTTTTTTCGCCACCGGCAAAGACAGTTCCCAGGTGAGCCACGTGGGGATGCTGCTGGATGAGGAGACATTTATACATTCCTCTTCTTCGAAAGGTGTGATTGTGACCCGTATGGACAATCCCTGGTGGAGCAAACGTATTCTCGGCTATGGTCGGGTTCCTGGGCTCTGACCGCATCGCCGGAGTTCGCTTGGAGGCTGTTTAAAGACAAAAGAGTGCGATAGTCAGACTACCGCACTCCGGAGTGTGTTTTAAATACTTGCTATTAAAATAAAAAAGGTTAGAGTCATGACTTTGAGGATTTAAGAATCCTCAAGCTATAAAACACTCTTAGAGCAGTGCTTTCAGTTTCTCTTCAAGCTCGCTCATAGGCACAAAGCCTACTGTGCGGTCTTTCAGTTCGCCACCCTTGATGAAGATGACTGTGGGGATGTTGCGCACACGATACTCGGATGAGATTTCGTCGTTCTCGTCAACATTGAGTTTACCTACTATTGCCTGACCTTCGTATTTTTCAGCGAGTTCTTCAATAGAGGGACCTAATTTGAGGCAGGGACCGCACCACTCTGCCCAGAAATCAATTACTACCGGCTTGCCGGACTCGATAGCCTCGCGGGCGGTAGCGTCTGTAAAGTGAATTGCCATGGTTTTGCTTTTTGTTTATTGGTTATAATGTTTCAAAGTTACGGATAAATTTTCAGCCGACAAATTTATTTTTGATTTTTTTGCATCGATATTTTTATCAACTTATCTGTTTGTGTGATTGAAGTTGCTTGTAGTCAGGATGTTACGGTAAATGCAATTTCGTTTGTCTTCAACTCTTCGATAAGCTCTCTGCACATTTTGATGTTGTGCTTTGCGCGGACTGAAATTTTGTATTCGGTCTGTGTGTCGAAGATGTCGAAAATCAATTCGCTCCCCTTGGAGTCATCGCCTGGTTTGCACATATATTTCTTAAGGGTTTCGGAAAGGATGGAGTTGAAATCTTTCTGACCGAGATTCAGACGTATTCCCTTTATGGTATGTCCCTGCATTTCGGAAAGCAGGCTCATACGACGTATGTTGAAGTCAATCTGGTCCGGTTTATAGCGTCCGGGCTGGAAATCGGCGTCAATGAATACCGAAGTACCGGGAATACCGAATTTTTTATACTCCAGGTATGCTTTGCCGAAGAGACGGATTTCGGCCTTCCCGCTGAAGTCTTCGATCGAGAGGATTCCCCACGGGGTGCCTTTTTTGCTGAAACGCTCCTGCAGGCCGGTGACAAGGCCGCCCATCGTTATATGCCGTCCGGGTTCTTCCGCATCTTTAAAATCGGCGCACTTGGTGTTGCATCCGTATTCTATATCCATATAGAAGGGGTCCAGCGGGTGAGCGGACAGATACATGCCCACCAGCCGTTTCTCCTCGTCAAGGAGTTTTATCGGTGCCCATTCTTCATAAGCGGGATACTTGGGATGTTCGGTCTCAAGAGGTTCGAACTCATCGAACAGTGAGGCCTGGGCCGAGTTCTTGTCGGCTTGGAAACGCTGGCCGTAGCATATCAGAATCTCAGCGAAAGAGGGCTCGTTGTTGACAGAGGGGGCAAACATTTCGCGCCGTATGTCCGGAAAGCAGTCAAAGGCGCCCGAGAAGGCGAGGCTCTCGATGGAGCTGCGGTTGCAGGCCGACAGGTTGACACGTTCCACAAGGTCGAAGATGTCCTTATATGGGCCGTTGGCATCGCGCTCGCCGAGTATGGCTTTTACGGCTCCCGTGCCGACGCTCTTCACGGCTCCCAGGCCGAAGCGTATCTCGCCGTTGGGGGTCACGCCGAATCTCTCTACCGATTCGTTGATGTCCGGGCCTTTCACCGGTATGCCCATGGCTTTGCACTCGTCCATGAATATGGTCAGCTTGGCGATGTTGGTGAGGTTGCGGCTCAGTACGCCGGCCATATATTCGGCGGGGTAGTTGGCCTTGAGATAGGCAGTCTGGTAGGCTACCCAGGAGTAGCAGGTGGCATGGCTCTTGTTGAAGGCGTAAGAGGCGAACTTCTCCCAGTCTGCCCATATTTTCGACAGGACTTCAGGCTTATGGCCATTGGCCTGTCCGCCATCCATAAACTTGACTTTAAGGGCCTCCATTTTGTCTTTCAGCTTCTTACCCATAGCTTTGCGCAACACGTCGCTCTCGCCACGGGTAAAGTTGGCCAACAGACGTGAAAGAAGCATGACTTGCTCCTGATAGACGGTAATGCCATAGGTGTCATGCAGGTATTTCTCCATAATGGGTATGTCGTAGACTATAGGCTCTCTTCCCTGTTTGCGGGCGATGAACTGCGGAATGTAGTCCATAGGTCCCGGACGATAGAGGGCGTTCATGGCTATGAGGTCCTCGAATTTGGAGGGTTGTAGCTCCCGCAGGTATTTCTGCATTCCGGCGGACTCGAACTGGAAGGTGCCGGTGGTGCGTCCCTCGCAGTATAGTCTGTAAGTTTTCTTGTCGTCCAGCGGTATGGTCTCCATATCCAGGTCTATGCCTCGGCTTTGCTTTATGTTGGCCACTGCCTCCATGATTATAGACAGGGTCTTAAGGCCGAGGAAGTCCATTTTAATCATACCGGTGTCCTCTATCACGCTCCCCTCGTACTGGGTCACGAGCAACGAGGACCCGTCGGTGTCTTTGGCCGTGGATACCGGTACCCAGTCGGTGATGTCGTCGCGGCCGATAATCACGCCGCAGGCATGGACGCCTGTGTTTCGCACGTTTCCCTCCAGTTGTCGGGCGTATTTCATCACCTCTCTTATTACCGGATTCGGGCTTTGCGCTTCGGCGGCGAACTCCTTTATATATTTAAGGCAATTATCGAAGTTTACCTTTCCCTCGGGCATACGGTCCGGTACCAGGCGTGCCAGGCGGTTGGCCTCCGGCAGGGGAAGTTCCATGATTTTGGCTACATCCTTTATAGCCATCTTTGTGGCCATTGTGCCGTAGGTTATGATATGGGCCACTTTCTCGGCGCCATATTTGCGTGTCACATATTTCAGCACCTCATAGCGTCCGTCATCGTCGAAGTCCACATCGATATCAGGCAAGGAGATACGGTCAGGATTCAGGAAACGCTCAAACAGCAGGTCATACTTTATTGGGTCTATCTGTGTTATGCCGAGGCAATAGGCTGCGGCGGAACCGGCTGCGGAACCACGTCCGGGACCTACGCTGACTCCCAGGTCATGGCGCGCCGCATTGATGAAGTCCTGCACAATCAGGAAGTAACCCGGGAAACCCATTGTCTTCATTATATGCAGCTCGAAGCGCAGACGCTCCTCCACATCCTTAGGCAGAGGGTCGCCATACTTCTTTTTAGCGCCCTCCATTGTCAGTTTGTTCAGATAGTCCGCTTCGAATTTTATGCGGTACAGCTTGTCGTAGCCGCCCAATTTTTTGATTTTTTTCTCGGCATCCTCCTGTGACAGTACCACATTGCCGTTCTCGTCGCGGGTGAACTCGTTGAACAGGTCCTCCTCGGTGAGGCGTTGTCTGTATTCAGCTTCAGTGCCGAACTCGGCCGGTATCTCGAAATTGGGCATGATAGGTGCGTGGTCAATGCTGTAGAACTCCACTTTGTCCAGGATTTCGCCGGTATTGGCCAGTGCCTCGGGAAAGTCGGAGAATATGGATTGCATCTCCTCTTGGCTCTTTATCCATTCCTGTTTGGTATAATGCAGACGTGCGGGGTCGGCGAAACGCTTCATCATCGATATGCAGATAAGGCGGTCGTGCGCCTCCGCATCCTCCTCGTCCACAAAATGGGAGTCGTTGGTGGCTATCAGCTTTATGCCATGTTTGCGGGACATTTCTACAATGAAAGGATTCACACGCTCTTGTTCCTCGAATACACGGCGGTTACCGTCCGGCTTGTCAGTCTTATGCCGTTGCAGCTCCAGGTAATAGTCTTCGCCGAACACGCTCTTATACCACAGGATAGTCTCTTCGGCTTTCTCCAGCTCCCCGTTCATAAAGTGCTGAGGCACTTCTCCGCCGAGGCAGGCGGAGCATACTATCAGCCCTTCGCTGTGGGCCTGCAGTTCTTTGTGGTCGGTTCGCGGCTTGAAGTAATAACCCTCGGTCCAGGCTTTGCTCACCAATTTCACAAGGTTGTGGTAGCCGGTCTGGTTCTTGGCCAGCACTATAAGGTGGTAGCCGTTGTCATGCTTGTCGCCACGGTCGTGCAAATCGTTCTTGGCCACATACATCTCGCAACCCAGGATAGGTTTGAACCTTTCCTCGTCGCTCTTGCCTGAGTTCTTCTTGTTCACATAATTGAAAAACTCCTTAATGCCGAACATATTGCCATGGTCGGTGAGGGCTATGCCCTTCATGCCTAAGGATATAGCTTTGTCTACGATGCGTTTTACGGAGGCTTGTCCGTCAAGCAGACTATATTGGGAATGAACGTGGAGATGTACGAAATCTGTCATTGAAAGGGAATGTTGGTTTGGCAAATTTAGTAAAAAAATCGCAAACCGTATTGCCTTTCCGGATAAAAAACCTTAACTTTGTCAATGCTAAACGAATAGACCCCATGGCAGAAAATGTAGAAGAAAAGGAAGGCCCCGGCCTGAACGCCGTTATAGATTACAGGGATGTGGAAGTGGAGCGCGCCAATAGGGTAGTGCTTGAACACGTTACGTTCAGCGTGGGCAAAGGGGAGTTTTGTTACCTGGTCGGCAAAGTGGGGAGCGGCAAGAGTTCTCTGCTGAAAACCATGTATGCGGATGTGCCTGTATATGAGGGGGAAGCCCATGTGCTGGACTATGACCTCCGTTCACTGCGTCGCCGTGACATCCCTTTGCTTCGACGGGGCTGCGGTATCGTGTTTCAGGATTTTCAGCTGTTGCAGGGCCGTAGTGCCTACGCAAACCTGGATTTCGTGTTGCGTGCCACCGGATGGAAATCGCGTGGAGACCGCGACGAGCGTATAGAAGAAGTGCTGACGGAGGTGGATATGCTCTCCAAGAGCTACAAGATGCCGCACGAACTCTCGGGAGGAGAGCAGCAACGCATAGTTATCGCGCGTGCCCTGCTGAACAAGCCTGAACTCATACTGGCTGACGAACCCACCGGCAACCTTGACCCGCATACCGGTTACCAGATTGTGAGCCTCTTGCATAAACTGGCAGGTGAGGGCCATACGGTCATGATGGCGACCCACAACATGCAGCTGGTGGAGGAATTTCCGGCACGAGTGCTTCGGTGTGCCGACAAGCACCTCCTCTGAAACGATTGAGACATCCCCCATCTCACTGCTTCGGCACTTTATATTTTCGTTATTTTCGCCCATGTCAATAACAATCTTTGTTACGAATGCCCGAAGTCTCGGAAAATATTGTTAACTTTGCATTTAAATATGCGCTTGCTGCTGACAAAGACCGCTCAATGTAAATAAAAACTTATAAACATATGACGGAACTTCCTTGTAGCAGTAAAAGGTTTGGTCGCCTGTCAGCTTACTTGGAAGTTTCGTTTGTATTGAGATACAACGAATGAAGAGCCTATTTGATGACGAAGAGCCTCAAGGGATGGATATATTTCAAATATGTCAATCCTTAGGATGCGAGTGCAATACTCCGGGGTGGCCCGATTCATTTGGTAAGGCTTTATCAAATTTTTTAACGGCAAATTATGTTAAGCCTATCCGGACACTTAGTCTTTTCTCAGGAGCTGGCGGTTTGGATATCGGATTCCACGACCTTGGATTTGATATAATTGAATCTGTTGAAATTGAGGCAAAATTTGCAGAAACTTTAAGAATAAATTCAGGGGAAGGAAAAAAATTTGAGAATAGCAAGGTGAATTGCATTGACATAAGGGAATACACTGCTGATAATATTAGTGATATTGACTTTATTATAGGCGGTCCTCCCTGTCAAACATTCAGCGCTGCAGGACGTCGCGCCTCGGGTGTATTAGGTACATCCGATGCTCGTGGTGTCCTATTCCGTGAGTATGTTCGGCTTCTTGTTAAATTACAGCCCAAAGGTTTTCTGTTTGAAAATGTTTATGGTATCGTAGGTGCTCAAAATGGAACTGCATGGGAAGAAATTAAGCAAAGTTTTAGAGATGTCGGTTATACTTTGCACTACATGATATTAGATGCTGCTGATTTTGGTGTACCCCAACATCGCGAAAGACTCATAATTGTTGGTCTAAAAGATGGCACTTTCCGCTTCCCTAGACCGACCCATGGCCCCGACTCACGTAATGTTCCTTTCTATAATGCAGGATGCGCAGTTAGTAATATTAAATTAACTGATGACGAAAAGAAAATTGGTATAAACGGTCGATTTGGACACCTCATAAATGATATTCCTCCCGGTCTAAATTATAGTTTTTATACTTCCGAGATGGGGCATCCCAATCCTATCTTTGCATGGAGATCAAAGTTTTCAGACTTTATGTATAAAGCAGATCCAGATGAACCAGTCCGTACCATTAAAGCACAAGGAGGTCAATATACTGGTCCACTTCATTGGGATAGCAGATATTTTGCATGTTCTGAGTACAAGAGACTTCAAACTTTTCCGGATGATTATGAAATCAATGGATCTCGTTTAGTCGCTATACATCAAATTGGTAATTCTGTTCCACCGCAACTTGCCCGTATGCTTGCTTTAGCCATACGAATACAGGTATTCAATACTTTTTTCCCTTTTAGTCTTGAACTACTTTCTCCTGGTGCCACTCTTTCTTTTAGAAAAAGGAAACGGGAATTGACGGCTTTGTATCGAAAAAAAGCATCTGAGGCAATTAAACATCTTTCAAGTTCTTCTCAAAAGGAATGTAAGAATCGTAAATTTAAAGCGTCTTTAACTGACAGATTCAAATACAAGGAGGATGCCAATACTGGTAAATATAATGTTAATGTTACGTGGTCTGATATGCTAATAATAAGCGTCACAGAAGGTACGAACAATGACGTATATGCTACTACTATTAAAATTTCACCATCATCTACTTGGGACATTCCAGCTTCTCAAATAATGCTTGTCGTTACATCAACTGATTGGAAAGGTGTTACTTTGGCTTGGAAGGTTCTTGATCGTGAATTAGTCAAAAATTCTTTGAAAGCAGATTTAGTACAGCTTAATGGTTATTACCAGTATCCGTCACATTTAGTTTGTGAATTGGTTGAAACCTCACTTCCCGATTATAATATTTTCTCCCCAATTATATCAGGAGAATGTGTAGGCAGAAACTTGTCTTCTGAGACTTTATCTTTTATTTGGAATATTGATAAGTCAGATGTTCTGAATACGGCAATATTCCTTCGTTCCCTCGCTTATGAAATTAGGAACAAAGCTACTAATCCTCAGATGAAGGAAGACGAATGGCTTTTACCATATAAATTCCCGACTCTTCTGCCTGAAAGCGTACAATTAAGCAAAAGTTTAGTATGAAAGAACAAAAAGAAATACATCTTGATGTCTATAATAATCGTAGCGAACTTTACTACGATAAAGAAGCTGTTGTGTTCTATGAAGGACAAACTAACGAGGATGCCAATAAGAGATACGCATTCATTAGACAGCAATTAGATAATGGTTTTCTTGAAAAAATGTATGGTAATATCACAACTTATGATTTTTCAAAAGTTTCTCAAGAAACCAAGATTTTACTTGATAAACTTGTAAATGGAATAACAAGCGAAACTGGTCGCGCATTAGTAGGACTCGCTTTTCTGCAAATTACTATAAAATGTTTGACTCCTACACAATCAATTCGTCTTCATAAAGGCTCAAACCGTCGTAACGGTTTTTCATGGGTTGATGGAATTCCTATGCGAGTTTTAGACAATACGTATAATACTCCTTTTTTGCGAGAGAAAGGACTGCTTAATATCAATAAGGATGGTGTTATGATGACTCGTTCCTTAGCCGAAAATTATCCATACTCGCAACTTTATAAAGCGGATATGAGAGGACCTTTTTCTGAATGGATTTCAGTAGTGGATGCACTTGAAGACGGAAGTATTGAACCATTTCCCGCTTTGCATTACTTCTTATCCCTACTGATAAATCGCTCAAACAAATTTGAAGTATTAGTTGATGAGACTTGTGCAATTTTGCTAAAATTGCCAGCTCTTTCCATTGATGAAACTATTTCAATTTTATCTGATTTTTTCAATCAAACACAATATTCCGCTCGTGCTTTTGAGGTTGTTATACATAGTTTGATGCAAGCTCTTTGTTCTGAACACATTGTTGAATTAGATTTGGTGCCGCTTTCCCAAATGCGTTCTGCTAACAAGAAACATGGCAATGTTGGTGACATAGAACTTCGTGATGGTAAAATCATTGTTGAGTCTTGGGATGCAAAATATGGGAAACCATATCTATATGAAGAATTATCTGAACTCAAGGATAAATTGGAATTTAATCCTGGAGTTCAAACTGCTGGCTTCATTGTAGACTCAAATTTAATGCTCAAAAAAGAAGTTGTTGATCGTCAAACTGAGTATTCTGTTTTAACAGGTGTTTCTATTCAATTAATGGAATTCATTGATTGGGTTAAATTTGAAACCGAAGACTTATCCCAAAAACAAAAATCGAAAATTGCTTTTGAATGGCTTAAGGCCGTAGTTGAGACGTTTTCTCGTAAGAGAATTGATATAGCACCATTAGATGAGCCTTGCGAAGAATGGCTCAACGACCTTAAGCAGATATTTTTATCATTAGTTAAATAAGTTTTCATCCGCTTACTAAACCTGATATTTACAATATTAGATGCTGATTCTTAAGTAGATGTTGAAAATTAGTTTATATCGAAATTTTTGCGTATCTTTGTGTGGA
>URIC01000010.1 GCA_900547755.1 uncultured Bacteroidales bacterium | reverse complement strand
TTATCGTTATTTTCCTTAAAAAATTTCACAAATCAAATTAGTTTAGACAACTTCAATACATGAAATCTATTGTGATCCCATTTCCAAGCAAAGACATACAGCAATCAATTGTAGATGTCGTTAAAGAACGAAAGCAAAGAGCCAAGCAACTTCAAATGGAAGGAACAGCAATGTTTGAAAAAGCAAAACAAGAAATAGAAAGATTAATATTAGGTTAACTTATGAAAGAAGATATTTATAATATTGCATCTCAATGCAAAAAAATCATAAAGGAGAAGATAGAAGTTTCCTACAATAAAATTATCAATAAAAGTCGGGGATTAATTTTTACAGATTATAACATTAATGGCGAGATAAAACTATTAGAAACAAACCTGTTAATGTTAGTTGAGAGTCTTGAAACAAAGTATCCAGCAATATCTCAATTGCTTCAAAAGCATATAGACCGGTATGACGATGATAAGATAATACATTTAAGTGCTATTGAGGCTATTGTTGACTGTGTAATATCTTTGGAAAAGAAGGATATAAACAGCAAACGAATCTTTATAAGCCATTCATCTAAGGATAAAGATATTGTTGAAAAGTTTATAGATAATATTCTTCAGCTGGGCATAGGAATAAAAGCAGAAGACATATTCTGTACTTCCGTTGAAAAAATGGGAATAAAAAATGGTAGTGATATTCGCAAACATATACAAACGAATATTCGGAGTGCAGATTATGCTTTTTTACTAATTTCAAAAAATTATAAAGCAAGTGAGATTTGTATAAATGAAATGGGAGCAGTATGGGCGTATGATAATAATGTTAGACTATATATTTTACCCGACGTAGATTTTAAGGAGATAGGTTGGCTGTGTGACACAAGAAAAGCAGATAGAATAAATACTCCTGTTCCTTTAGATGCATTACATAAAGAAATGATTGAGTATTTTGAACTACCAGACAAAGGAACTTGGAGTCGCCAAAGAGAAGTGTTTATAAAGTATGTAAACGGTATACAAACGAATGACTGAAAATAGATATGAGGAATTTGAGCAGTATCTTGCTTCCGGGGAACCGGGAGTGGTGAAGCGTGCGCGTAACTGGTCGATGGCTATAGGCTTGCAGGATGTTGACCGGTTGAAACCGTCGGAGTTTCTGCTTGAACAGACTATGAATATCAATATTTCCTATATCTAACGTTTTTACTGATTTGCGGGCATTATGGCGAATAAGTTTGAGATACGAAACAGCACGGCGGAGATCCTGATTTTTCAGATTGAGGGAAAGAGTCGGGTGTGCAGGTGGTGTACCATAATATAATTAAGCTATGAGCGAAGAGCAGAAAATATCGATACGATTCTTTGACGACCGAGAAGTGCGGGCGGTCTGGGATGAGACTGGAGCGAAATGGTGGTTCTCGGTGCTTGATATAGTCGGGGTGCTCAACGCACAGGATGACTATGCCAAGAACCGCAATTACTGGAAGTATCTGAAAACCAAGCTCCGCAAGGACGGCAGCGAGTTGGTTAGTGCCACTAACCAACTGAAACTGATTGCCTCTGACGGGAAACGCTATCTTACTGACGTGCTTGATAATGACGGAGTCATATGCTTGGCGAAGAGTTTTCCGAACAATAAGGCGTCTAAGTTCATTGAATGGTTCACCAATAGCGACGAGAGTATTGACGGCAAAAGCCGGTCGAAAGCATACGCTTTGTTTGAAAGCAGCCTTATCGACAGTATCGAGGTCGGCACGATGAAAGGATTGCAGCAGATTCATGCTTATCTTTTCGGAGGCCTTTATGATTTCGCCGGACAGATCAGGGCTGTCAATATAGCCAAGGCGGGGTTCCAGTTTGCGATGGTTCAATATCTGGGTCAGACCTTGACTGATGTTGAACGTATGCCGGAGGATTCATTCGACGATATCATTGATAAGTATGTTGAAATGAATGTCGCCCATCCGTTCAGAGAAGGCAACGGCCGCGCTACCCGCATCTGGCTCGACCTTATATTGAAGAAAAATCTGCAACTGTGTATTGACTGGAGTCAGGTTGACAAACGAAAATACCTCGAAGCCATGACTCATAGCGTTGCCGACCCGACATCCATAAAAGATTTGCTTCGGTCTGCTCTTACTGACAAGATAAACGACCGTGATACCTTTATGAAAGGTATAGACTACTCATATTATTACGAGCAAGAAGACTGATGAAAATTAATTTTGGAGGATTGGGGATTTTTCTGTAACTTCGTGGTTTGTTAGTTTTTAGAGGAGGAATTTATATGCAGCAGGAACTTTACGTACCTATGGTGGATACCCGCGCCGAGGCTCTTTTCGAGTCTATGGCCAAACGAGTCAGCGAACTTGACCTTAAACGTCTCAAGGAGGCGTATAGGTTTGCCAAGGAGGCTCACAGCTCACAGCGGCGCAAGAGCGGCGAGCCTTATATCACCCACCCGATTGCGGTGGCCCTGATTGCGGCAAATGAGCTGCACCTGGATGTCAACGTGGTGATTGCCTGCCTGCTGCATGACGTAGTGGAGGATACCAACTATACATTCGAGGATATCCGCCGCAGGTTCGGCACAGATGTGGAGGGGCTGGTCCGGATTGTCACCAAGCCTGACGGCGGCAAGGACAGGCATTTCGAGATGAGCAAGCAGCTGGATAACTTCAAGCACATGCTGGGAGCGATGCGCGGCGACATCCGCGGTATCCTCATTAAACTGGCTGACCGTCTGCACAATATGCGCACCCTCCAGTCCATGCGCCCGGACAAGCAGATGAAGATTGCGGGCGAGACTGACTATTTCTACGCTCCGTTAGCCAACCGTCTCGGATTCTATGACGTGAAAACCGAGCTTGAGAACCTGAGTTTCCGTTACCGCTGTCCGCATGAGTACGAGGACTTTCTGAAGATGCTGGAGGATGACAAGATGCGAAACGCACGCCGTCTGCGCATCTTCGAGAATGAAATAAAGGATTTGCTTTCCAATGCCGACATCAAGGCCGAGGTGTATGCCGTATATCGCGAGCCGTATAGCCTGTGGCGCAAGATGCGCAAACATCAGACGGACTTCTATCACCTGGATTACAAGCATTTCATCCAGATAGTGTTTCCCAACCCGGAGGGTATGGACGAGAAGCGGGCGGCCCTGCGGGTTTACTCGGCGCTGACGGATAATTTCAACGAGAAGCCGGGCAGCATCGTCAATTACATCGACTCGCCCAAGGAGAACGGCTACCGCAGTTTCCACGTGAAATTGCTTTCGAAGTCGGGCGTATGGGAAGAGGTGCATATCAGCTCGGAGCGCATGATGGAAACCTCAAAACTCGGCTGTATGGCCAAGGATGCCTGCAGTATCTTCTCTTCCTGGCTTAAGAAATTCCGCACTACCCTGAACGAAATCTCATCTTTCGGCAACGACGCCCATTTCATAGACAATGTGGTGACATCGTTCTATAACGACGACATAATGGTATTCACGCCTCAGGGGCAGCCGCTTAAAATGTCGCAGAAGAGCACGGCCCTTGACTTCGCTTTCGAGATACACAGCAAGATAGGCGAGTTCGCCAAATACGCGCGCATAAACGGCCGGCTGGCCTCGGTCCGCACAGTCCTCAAAAGAGGAGATGTCGTGGAGATATATACCGGAGAGGACGCCAAGCCGGACCCGGAGTGGCTCTCGTCTGTCGTCTCTTACAAGGCCAAACGCTTCCTGCGCAATTATATAGCCCGCCTGCCCAAGGTGCCGTACAGGCTATGCGAGCATTGCAAGCCGATGCCTGGCGAGGAGGTGATAGGTTTCCGTCTGCCTTACAACGAGATTGAAATCCACAAGCGCGATTGCCCCAGGGCAATCGGAGAAGCCTCGGCCCACGGCGACTCAATAACCCGCGTGGACTTCAAGGAGAATCCGGACATACTCTACCCTGCCTCCATACGCATCAAGGGTGTGGACCGCGTACACATGCTGTCCGACATGATAGAGTGCATAAGTGAAAAGCTACGCCTCAGCATAAAAGGCATAACCACAAAGACCGAGGACAATATCTTCGACCTGACTATCTCGCTGAGTGTACATTCCTGGGACGAACTTCAGCGCATAATCCAGGAAATCTACGACATAAACGGCGTGGACGAAGTGACCCGCGTGGAGTAAGGCACCTCCCGCAAAGCCTCGATTACAGAATAACACAAGACAAAAGGGATAACACTCAAAAAGGACTCTGCAAGGCCGGAAGCGGCGCAGAGTCCTTTTCTGTATCTAAGAACTTAAAAGTGTCAATCCTTCTGTGCGAGGGGCGAGGGTGTGGAGTATGTGCGGCTGTCAAGCTCCTTGTCAAGCATATATAAGCCATACTTGTTGGATTCCACAGCCTTGAAGGCATCAATCATGCCACGGGCTGTCTCTTCCTCCTCCACTTGCTCGTTTATAAACCAAATCAGGCGGTTCGAGCTTGCGAAGTCATTGTCTTCGTGAGCGATAGTGGCAAGATTGTTTATAAGGGAGGTAACTTTCTTCTCATGCTCAAGAGTCTGGACAAACATGTCGAGCACAGTCTCCCAGGAAGTGGGTACTTCGGCCACGGGCGCGAGTTCCACCTTGCAATCGCGAGAGTTGAGGTAGTTCATGAAGATACGGGCGTGGTCCATCTCCTCTTTGAACTGGATGTAGAACCAGTTTGCCACACCTCTGAAGCCTTTGTTTTCAGCATCCATGGACATGGAGAGATAGAGGTAGGCAGACCAGATTTCAGCATTAATCTGGTCGTTCATCGCTTTGTGCAATTTTTCACTTATCATAACTTAATAATTTAGAGTAGTACACATCAATAGAGGACAGAGGTTTTCTGCCCTTCGGTATATTAACGTATAGAGACACTCATTTGTTTTACGTGTCGCTGTTTTTATCTTTCTTATTCGACATAGGCAAGGATACCGAGAGCTGAGGCATATTCTCGTCAGTGTGGACAAGCACATTCTCCCGCCCCTGGCGTTTGTTGCTGATAACGGAAGTGATGTACACGGTAAAAATCGGGAACATCATCATTCCGAGTGCGGCGAGAACCACACTCACCACCCTGCCCTCATCCGTAATGGCGTATATGTCCGAGCCGACGGTCGTAGTGTCCATGCAGGCCCAGTATAGCGCGTCCTGATATGTGAATACATCGGGATTGGTAGGAGACTCGAACATATAGAAGACAAGAGAACCAAAGTAGACCGTAGCCAACAGAGTGACCAGGTATGTTACGAAAATACCGGTCACCTTGTTATACGTGAACCAACCTACCACCACAGCCAACGCATAACCGCCCCGCACCAGAGGTATATATTGCACCAGATAAGCTACCTCAGGAGTCAAGCGGATGTGCAGCCTGTAAATTATATAAAGGTAGGGAATGGAAACGAGAAAAAAGAAAAAATGAGTAGCCACATATCGCCACCGGCGTCTGGCATACAGCAGCTCCACGAAGAAGTCAAGCATGAAGAAAGCGCAAATGCCGGTCTGCAAGCGGACAAAGCGGGGAGAATCATACAGCTCGATATCCCGGAACGTATCCATAGAGATGCTTATAATCAGGAAGACAGACAGCAACAGCATCAATATATGGAAGCACACATGCACTGTCCGCGCCTGACGGGTATCCAATATGTTACGGAGATTAAGCATCTGAATAATCTTTGCTCTTTTAACATTCGTTTACCGCTCTTGGTTCAAAGTCAGGCTGCCATCAACGGATGAAGAGGAGTTCCCGGTACTTCGGCAGCGGCCATATTTCGTTATCCACCATCAGCTCAAGGCTGTCTATGTGTTCGCGTACGGTTTCCATGCGCGGCACCACATTGTCATGGTAGGCTATGGCTTTCTCCCGCTCGGACTCTATGCGGTTGGCCACCTTGCGAGCTTCCACCATTGTCGCCACTTCATTGCGGATGGCGCACATGTGCGCCGCCATATCGCGGATACTCTTAAGGTCAGCCGCAGCTATCTCTCCGGCATCCGCTTCCGGGAACAGACGCATAATCTTATCCGCGTTGTCAAGCAGTGTGCTTTGGTAACGGGTGGCGGCGGGGAGAATGTGATTTATAGCCAAGTCGCCGAGCACACGGGCTTCAATCTGTATTTTCTTGGTGTACATCTCCCATTTCACCTCATTACGAGCTTCCAGCTCATGCTTGCTGAATACTCCGGCACGTGCAAACATTTCCACACTCTTAGGCGATAAGTAAGCGTCATACATAAGGGGAGCGGAGGTCTCGGTGTCCAGGCCACGGCGGGCTGCTTCCTCCTTCCACTCGTCGGAGTAGCCGTTGCCGTCAAAATGTACAGGCTTGCTTTCGGCAATCAGCACACGCACCTCGTCAAGCATAGCCTCTTCCATGCTTTTTCCGCAGGCCATGGCTCCCTCCACTTTGTCGGCGAAACTATCGAGCTGGTCAGCCACAACAGAGTTAAGTGCAATCATGGCCGAGGCATTGTTGGCCATAGAGCCAACGGCGCGAAATTCAAAGCGATTGCCTGTGAATGCGAAAGGAGAAGTGCGGTTACGGTCCGTATTGTCGACCATGATTTCGGGAATCTGAGCCACATCGAGACGCATGCCCTCCTTGCCGCTTAGGTCAAGCAGGCTGTCGGTCGTGTTGCTCTCTATGCCCTCCAGGATTCGTGAAAGCTGAGTTCCGAGAAACATCGAGATAATAGCCGGAGGGGCCTCGTTGGCGCCCAGACGATGGGCGTTGGTGGCGGAGATTATAGAGGCTTTAAGCAGTGCGTTATGCCTATGCACAGCCGCCATGACATTGACGACAAAGGTAATGAACTGGAGGTTGTCCCTGCGGCTCTTGCCGGGAGCGAAGAGAAGGACTCCGGTATCGGTGGAGAGGCTCCAGTTGTTGTGCTTGCCGGAACCGTTCACTCCGGCGAAGGGCTTCTCGTGAAGCAGCACACGGAAATTGTGCCGACGGGCCACTTCCGCCATAAGTGACATTAACAGGAGATTGTGGTCGTTGGCCAGATTTGTCTCTTCGAATATCGGAGCAAGTTCAAACTGGTTGGGAGCCACCTCGTTGTGACGTGTCTTGGCCGGTATGCCGAGTTTGTGACACTCAATCTCCAAATCAAGCATGAAGGCCTCCACACGCGAAGGAATGGCGCCGAAATAATGGTCCTCCAACTGCTGATTCTTGGCGCTCTCATGCCCCATAAGGGTACGCCCCGTCATCACGAGGTCGGGACGGGCGGCATAAAGGGATTCATCCACCAGGAAGTATTCCTGTTCCCAGCCCAGGTTGCTGTTGACGTGCTTCACAGAAGGGTCAAACATACGGGCCACACGTGTGGCAGCCTTGTCCACACTGTTCAATGCTCGCAGCAAAGGGGTCTTGTAATCCAAGGCCTCCCCGGTATAAGATATGAAAATAGTAGGAATGCAAAGAGTGTTGTCAACTATGAAAGCCGGGGAAGAGATGTCCCATGCGGAATAGCCACGGGCCTCGAAAGTGTTCCGGATACCACCATTGGGGAAAGAGGATGCGTCCGGCTCCTGCTGCACAAGGAGTTTTCCTGTGAATTTCTCTATTACTCCCCCCTTGCCGTCGTGTTCGATAAAGGCGTCGTGCTTCTCGGCTGTGCCGTCAGTCATGGGCTGGAACCAGTGCGTATAGTGTCGGGCGCCATTGTCTATGGCCCAGCGCCTCATGCCTTCGGCCACCGCATCGGCCACCGCACGAGGCAGAGGTCGCTTCAGGTCAATGGCCTGCGCCAAAGCGTCAAATGCTTCCTTTGACAAGTACTCGAACATCTTCTGTCTGTTAAAAACCTTCGAGGCATAATAAACCTCCGGACGCTCGGCAGGAATTTCCACCGGTCTTGCTTTGCGGGAAGAAGCCTCCTCCACGCTTTTGAATCTTAATGAAGTCGACATAATATAATATAATATAATATATAGAGTGCGTTTATAAGATTTATAATCAGAGCGGCGGCACGGATAACAGACGGACTGTTCGCTCTCAGGCTATGTGGCTATCGGCGAGTCCGCGCACCTTAAATCAATGGCACAGCACGGTCCGTTGACCGTCATTAAAAGAGAATATGTTCAATATTTGCGCTATCAACAGGGCGCAAAGTAAATAAAAATGCTCCGGAAATGCAAATTCCGGAGCATTTTTATTTATAAAGCTGAAAATATCAGACATTGGAAAGGCACAGCGACACAGAAGCCGAGCCTTGGAAGGAGGGTATCGGAGGAGTCACTTTGCGGACCTTGACACTGAGTGATGAGAAACCGGGCCAACGCTGCGAAACGGCATCGGCCATACGCTTCACAAGATGCTCGAGCAGGTCAGAGGGCCTGGCGAACTCCTCCCGTACCGACTCATATAGGTCAGCGTATGAGACTGTATCCGCGAGGCAATCGGTGTCGCAACCATCGGGGCAAGGTAGTGTCAAGTCCACCCACACCTCAAACTCGGCTCCCACCTTTTTCTCCTGCGGAAACACTCCGTGGTGGCCATATAGGCGCACCCCCTCCAGGCTTATGGTCATAGACGCGGTCAGCATTCGCAAACTACGGGCATCTTGTCAATACGACGCTGATGACGTCCGCCCTCGAACTTGGCGTCCAGATAAGCATCCACAATCTTCTCTGCCATCTCCTCGGAAATGAAGCGGGCGGGAAGAACGAGTATATTGGCATTGTTGTGTTCCTTGGCCAGGGAAGCAAGAGCCGGCTCCCAGCACAGGGCCGCACGTATTCCCTGATGCTTGTTGAGGGTCATCTGCATACCATTGCCCGAACCGCACATACATATGCCGAAATCACACTCGCCGCTCTCCACAGCCAAAGCTGCCGGGTGGGCAAAATCGGGATAATCGCAGGAGTCTTCGGAATGTGTACCGAAATCCATCACCTCATATCCTTTTTTCTCAACATACTCTTCCAGAACTTTTTTCAGGGCATAACCCGCATGGTCTGAAGCAAAAGCGATTTTCATTTCAAAATCTATTTATTGTTCATTAATGTATTTTCTGAGTACAAAGTTAACAAAATTTCCCGATTTTTTATTAAATTTGCAGCGCAAATGTGCATTGACATTGCTCCATATATGAGGGATGTCGGTGTCAACTTTTTTGTACACGATACATAACACGCACATTTACAGATGTTTATTTAATACGAGATTCACAATAAGTCCGATGAAATCAAAATTCAGCATACTCATAGGCAGTTCTCTTCTACTGTTGGCATCCGGCTGTACCACCACTAAAGACGTACAGTACATTCAAGACTTCGCGCCAAATTCCATTGAGTCGACAATGGCTAATTCCGGCCTGCTCATAGAGCCGGACGACTTGCTCAGTATCGTGGTCACCACCAAGGACCCTGAATTGGGCACGATGTTCAACCTGCAGCCGGGCACGATGACCACTGAAATACACACGACCAACAACAATAACAACAGCAACAAAATAGACCTCGGATACCGTGTGGACGAGGCCGGCGACATTGTTTTCCCGCAGTTAGGCACACTCCATGTGGCCGGACTCAACCGCCGTCAGCTGGAAGGGATGATTAAACAGCGTATAATCAAGGAGGGTCTGCTGAAAGACTTCTCTGTGTCCGTGTCTTTCCAGAACTCCAAGATTTCCATTCTTGGGGATGTAAGCAGCCCCGGCAATTACGACTTCAAGGATGACAAATACACTATCCTTCAGGCTTTGGCCGATGCCGGCGACCTGAATATCACCGCTGAGCGCGAAGTGATGGTAATCCGCGAAAAGAGCGGGAAACGTCAGCTCTATACCGTAGACCTTAAGAGCCGCTCTCTGTTCGAATCACCGGCATACTACCTGCAGCAAAACGACGTAATCTATGTTCTGCCTAACGATGTGAAAGCAGCTCAACGCGACCTGAACACCAACCAGTGGCGTCAGGTCAGCACCTGGATGGGCCTGGCATCTTTTATCGCCTCCATGGCAAGCATTATTGTAGCAATAACCAAATAATTCCCGTTTATGTCTGCTGAGGATATTGAAAAGAAAAAAGACGAAAAGGTGACCGGCAACACGGACTCATTTAATATAAACGAGCTTCTCCGCCGTGTATGGGCTGCCAAATATTGGGTATTACTGTCATTAGCAATATGTCTGGGTTTGTCTTACCTGTATTACAAGCGTCAGGCCAAATCTTACGGTGCAAGCGCTGAAATAATAGTTCTGTTAGGCAATAAAGAGAGTGCAGCGTCTTCCGATGCGCTCAAAGAGCTTGCCGACATGACCGGCAAGCGTACCCGTGGCGTAAACTTTTCCAACGAGTTGGAAATCATGAGGTCTTCTTCTCTTTTAGAGTCGGTAATAGACCGTCTGAACCTTGCCACCAAATACACTACCGAGGGATTCGGACATAAAGTGGACCTATACGGAGAGTCACCTGTATTGGTAAATTTTCTGGACGTGGAACCGGACTCTACAGCCTCGTTGAGACTATATAAACGGGGAACAGGAGAACTTATAGCCACCGACTTTGTATTTAACGGCAAACAAATGCATAGCAAGCCTCTGCGTATAGAACCGGGCACCGTGGTGAATACACCTGTCGGAACCATAGCTATTTCTCCTACGGCAGACTTCGATAAATTCCCGGAATATGTTGATGTCAATAAAGTATCAGTCAAGAATTTAGCGGCTACAATTTCCCAAAGTATAGTCACTACACAAAAATCTGAAGACACCACAGTTGCTCAAATCTCATATACCGATGTATCACAGCAGAGAGCTATTGACGTGGTAAAAGCCCTGATAGATGCCTACAATGCCCTTTGGACAACTGAGCAAACACGCAGCGCCGCCAATACATCTAACTTCATCAACAAGCGTCTAAGCGTGATAGAGAAAGAGTTGAACGGTATAGATTCCGACATTTCCCAAGTAAAGAGTTCTGCTCAGGTAGCAGACTTCGCGGCAGCAGCCTCCACGTATTACGGACAGTCCATGCAATACGACACCCGAGCCTTTGAGGCAAGCACACAATTGAGTATAGCCCAATATCTGCGTGACTATATCAACAACAAAGCCAACAACAATGCACTGATTCCCGCCAATACAGGAACCTCAGGCACTGTGGAAAGCCAGATTCAGGAGTATAACAAGATGCTGGCTCGCCGAGACCAGCTTCTGCAGAACAGTACGGAAGCCAACCCGGTGATAGCCCAGCTCAATTCCGACTTGGCAGCCAACCGTGCGTTAATAAACGCCTCGCTTAACAACATCATATCCACATACAAGATCGAGGCTGACAGAGCCTCAGGACGTGGTCGCGAATTCTCCGGCAAAGTAAGCTCAGTACCGGAACAGGAGAAGCAGATTCTCTCCATTGAACGACAGCAGAAAGTCAAGGAGAACCTATATCTCTATTTACTTCAGAAGCGCGAAGAAAACGAACTGACCCGTATGGTGCAAGTGGACAAAACCCGTGTAATCCGTGCCGCTTACGGCACAGGTCCTACGGTAGCAGCCCTAACCAATTCACTCTTTATCGGATTGCTGACAGGTCTGGCCATACCCGTGCTTATAATCTTCCTGAGCATCCAGTTGAACACCACGGTTTCCCGCAAAAGCGACCTTGCAGGACTCTCTATACCTTTCCTCGGCGAAATGCCTATGAACCAGGGACGCCGCTCGCTGAAGCGCTTTTTCCGTCACCTGTTCCACCCCAGGTCCCGTACGGTCACGGACAAGGAAATAAAACTGGTGGTGCGTGAACACTCCCGTTCATACATCAACGAGGCATTCCGAATGTTGCGCACAAATCTGGACTTCCTTTCCACCTCGGAGAGAGGTTGCGAGGTGATAATGATTACATCTTTCAACCCCGGCTCGGGTAAGACTTTCATATCCGTAAACCTGGCCAAATCCCTTGTTCTGAAAGGGAAGAAAGTACTGCTTATAGACCTTGACCTCCGCCGCGCCTCACTCTCGCTGTTCGGAGGGAACGCAGCACAGGGTGTATCGACCTACCTCACAGGAAAGTGCGGCGACATAATGGATCTCATAAAAGTGAATAACCGAGGCACCGGCATAGACCTGCTGCAGGTAGGCGCCATTCCCCCCAACCCCGTTGAACTACTGTTGGGCCACCGCTTCAACGATATGGTAACCAACCTGAGGCAGCACTACGACTATATAGTAATAGACTGTCCTCCGTACGAGCTTGTGGCAGACACACAAATCATAGGTCGTGTGGTTGACGTGACCCTGTTCGTTATCCGTGCCCGCCTCTTCCGCAAATCCCTGCTGCATGACCTGGAGAAAATCTATCAGGAGCATAAGCTGAACAACCTGGCCATAATCCTGAACGGCATCAATCCTCAGGACTCCTACTACCACAACAGGTATGGTTACGACCACGGAAGCACCAAGAGCTACTACCTGATGTACGACGAGGCTGACGCGAAGTCGCTTGAAGAGGATAAGGAAGAGGAAACCGATGACCGCATATACTGACAAACTCACGACATAAGACTATGAACATAGCGATAGTAGGCACCGGATATGTAGGGTTAGTCACAGGCACCTGTTTTGCCGACATGGGCATAAACGTGACTTGCGTGGACGTGGACAAAGCCAAGATAGAAGGTCTGCGACAGGGCCGTGTGCCTATCTATGAACCCGGACTGGAAGCACTTGTCAGCAAAAACCATAAAGCCGGACGACTACGCTTCTCCACATCCCTTGAAGAGGTTGTCGACGATGTTGAAGTAATATTCAGTGCCGTGGGTACTCCTCCCGACGAGGACGGAAGCGCGGATTTGCACTATGTGCTTGACGTGGCCCGCTCCATAGGCCGCTGCATGAACTCCTACAAGCTGATTGTCACCAAAAGTACCGTGCCCGTAGGCACGGCTGAAAAGGTGCGCGCCACAGTGGCCGAGGAGCTGGGCAAGCGCGGTCTCGGCACCGGAAGCCCCAGGGAAATAACATTCGACGTGGCCTCCAACCCCGAATTTCTCAAGGAGGGCGCAGCCATCAAGGACTTTATGAGTCCGGACCGTGTAGTGGTGGGTGTCGACTCAGAACGGGCCCGTCAGCTCATGAGGAAGCTGTACCGTCCTTTCCTGGTCTCGTCAGACCGACTGCTTGTCACCGACATACCCTCGGCGGAGATGATAAAATATGCGGCCAATGCCATGCTGGCCACCCGCATTTCATTCATGAACGAGATAGCCAACCTTTGCGACAAAGTAGGCGCCAACGTCAACATGGTCCGTAAAGGGATAGGCAGCGATGCACGGATAGGCACCAAATTCCTGTACCCGGGCTGCGGCTACGGAGGCTCTTGCTTCCCCAAGGATGTTAAAGCGATAATCAGCACCGCGCGCCAGAACGGCTGCGAGATGCGTGTGCTCCAGGCTGTAGAAGATGTGAACCAAAGGCAAAAGCTAATCCTATTCGAGAAGTTGAAAGCCCACTTCGACGGTGACCTGCAGGGGAAACGTGTAGCCCTCTGGGGGCTGGCATTCAAACCAGAGACCGATGATATGCGCGAAGCACCCTCTTTAGAACTCATAAAAGCCATGAAAGAAGCCGGAATGAGCGTCTGCGCATACGACCCCATAGCTATGGACGAGTGCCGCAGACGGCTCGGCGATGCTGTGGATTATGCCCGTGACATATACGAGGCCGCCCTGGATGCCGATGCCATAATGCTCGTCACCGAATGGAAAGAATTCCGTATGCCTTCCTGGCAGGTAGTGCTTAAGACAATGAAAAGCGCCAAACATAAACCCGCCGTGTTCGATGGCCGTAACATATATGACCGCCACGAGCTGGAGACAGCCGGCTTCGCATATTACGGTCTCGGCATTTAGTTCTAACTGAAATTTAGCGTACAGGATGATATGAAAGGAATAGTACTTGCCGGAGGAAGCGGCACCCGCCTTTACCCTATCACAAAGGCCATGTGCAAACAGCTTCTGCCTATCTACGACAAACCGATGGTGTACTACCCCATCTCGGTACTCATGAATGCCGGCATACGCGACATCCTGATTATTTCCACACCCATAGACCTGCCGGCCTTCAGACGGCTGCTCGGAGACGGCTCGGATTTCGGCGTACGGTTCACATACGCCGAACAACCCTCGCCTGACGGCCTCGCACAGGCTTTCATTATCGGCGAAGAATTCATAGGTGACGACGCTGTCGCCCTGGTACTCGGAGACAACATATTCTACGGCGAAGGAATGGACCGTCTTACAGCCGATGCCATCGCCAACGCGGAGCGCCATGACAGAGCGACTGTGTTCGGATACCGGGTAGACTCCCCTGAGCGATACGGAGTCGTGGAATTCGATGACTCGGGCCGCTGCCTCTCCATTGAGGAAAAACCTGCGGTCCCGAAGTCCAATTACGCCGTTGTCGGACTTTATTTCTATCCCAACAGTGTGATTGAAGTGGCCAGACATGTGACTCCCAGCGCCAGAGGGGAGTTGGAAATCACCTCCGTCAATCAGTCATACCTGGAAGCGGGACAGCTTGACGTGCAGACTTTAGGCCGTGGTTTTGCATGGCTTGACACCGGCACCCACGACTCCCTGGCCGACGCTTCTATTTTCGTAGAAGTCATAGAGAAGCGCCAGGGTCTAAAAGTGGCATGTCTGGAAGGAATAGCCTACCGCAAAGGGTGGATTACACGCGAAAAACTGGAGGACTTAGCCTCCACTATGCTGTCCAACCAATACGGGCAGTATCTGCTAAAATTAAGTTCCGATGGAATACATTAAGACACATATACCGGGAGTAGTGATTCTCCGTCCGCGTATATTCACCGACTCCCGAGGCTATTTCATGGAGACATACCGTCACTCGGACTTTACTGAAAATATAGGCGAAATTGATTTTATCCAGGACAACGAGAGCGCATCCGTGCAGGGAGTGGTACGAGGTCTGCATTTCCAGAAGATGCCGCACAGCCAAAGTAAATTGGTGCGATGCGTAAGCGGCAGAGTCATGGATGTGGCGGTAGACCTGCGCAGCGGTTCCCCCGCTTTCGGCCGCCACATCTCGGTGGTACTGGATGCCGACGAGGGCACTCAGCTTTTCATCCCCAAAGGATTTGCACATGGCTACACGGTACTGAGCCCCCGTGCCGTATTCCAGTATAAATGTGACGCATATTATCGCCCGGAAGCGGAGGGAGGCATCGACCCTTTCGACCCGGCGTTGGGTATTGACTGGAAAATATCGCGCGACCAGGCCATAGTCTCCGACAAGGATGCCGTGCGTCCCACCCTTGCTGAAATAAAAGACACCCTAAACTTCTCCGACGACCCGTATGACAGACTTTAAACGAAATATATTGATTACCGGCGGCGCCGGTTTCATAGGCTCGCATGTGGTAAGAAGATTTATAAATTCTTATCCGGACTACAGAATAGTCTGCCTGGACAAGCTGACTTACGCCGGCAATCTGGAGAATCTTGCAGACGTGGAGGATGCGCCCAATTATGTCTTTGAGAGACAAGACATCTGCGACCTTCCGGCCCTGCGCCGCGTTTTCGCCGAATACACAATTGACGGAGTGATTCACCTCGCTGCGGAAAGTCATGTGGACCGCTCTATAGAGACACCGGCCATATTCGCCCAGACAAATGTCCTGGGTACCCTCAACCTGCTGCAGGCGGCCCGCGAAGCATGGGAAACACGCCCGGAAGGCTATACAGGCAAGATGTTCTATCACATTTCCACCGATGAGGTGTACGGCTCACTGAAACCGGGAAGCGGTCTGTTTACCGAGGACACCCCATATACGCCGCACTCTCCCTATTCTGCCTCAAAGGCCGCCTCAGACCACTTCGTCCGAGCATGGCACGACACCTACGGCATGCCTGTACTCGTCACCAACTGCTCCAACAATTACGGGCCATACCAGTTTCCCGAAAAACTGATACCTCTATTTATCAACAACATACGTTTAGGCAAGCCTCTCCCCGTGTACGGGCAAGGGCTGAACGTGCGCGACTGGCTGTATGTGGAAGACCATGCCAGGGCCATTGACCTTATCTTCCACCGCGGCATATCGGCCCGCACTTACAACATAGGCGGATTCAACGAATGGCGCAATATAGACATCGTAAAGCTGTTGGTAAAAGTCACAGACCGTCTATTGGGCCGCCCCGAAGGGAGCTCGCTCAATCTTATAACATACGTCGAAGACCGCAAAGGGCATGACCTGCGCTATGCCATAGACTCCACGCGCCTAAAGGAGGAATTGGGATGGGAACCCTCGCTGCAGTTTGAAGAGGGCCTGGAAAAGACAGTCCGCTGGTATCTGGACCATCAGCAATGGGTAAACCGCGTCACAAGCGGCAACTACACCGACTACTACGAGAAAATGTACGCAAATAGGAAAAAAGCAACAATTAGTTAAATTATGAGCAGCAACCGGATTTTACTTTGTCTCGCCCACATGAGCGGCAACGAAATCAAATACATAGAAGAAGCATTTGCCGAGAACTGGGTCGTGCCCCTGGGCCCCAATGTCGACGGATTTGAACATGACTTGGAGAAATTCGTGAACGACAGAGAAAATGCCCCCCGGCTGCATAAGTACGTAGTGGCACTCTCGGCAGGTACCGCAGCCATACACCTGGCTCTCATACAGCTCGGGGTAGGTCCCGGTGACGAAGTCATATGCCAGAGCTTCACATTCTCCGCATCCGCCAACCCCATCACGTACCTGGGCGCGACACCCGTATTCGTCGACAGTGAGCCTGAAACCTGGAATATGTCTCCCGAACTACTTGAGGAGGCCATTCTGGACCGAAAGAAGACAACAGGCCGCTACCCTAAAGCAATTATACCTGTTTATCTATACGGTATGCCCGGCAAGATAGACGAAATCCTCGCCGTGGCCGACAGGTACGGAATCCCGGTCCTGGAGGATGCCGCCGAAGCCCTCGGCTCCCGCTATAACGGTCAGCTATGCGGCACCTTCGGACAATACGGCGCTCTCTCATTCAACGGCAACAAAATGATTACCACATCAGGCGGCGGCGCACTGATAGTGCCCGGTGAGAAGGAGAAAAAAGAGGTGATGTTCTACGCCACCCAAGCCCGCGAGCCGTTCCCATACTACCAGCATGAGAAGATTGGATACAACTACCGCATGAGTAATATCTGCGCAGGCATAGGACGCGGCCAGATGACAATCCTGGACGAACACATCGCGCACCACCGCCATGTACACGAGGTATACGTCCGCGAGTTCGCCGATATGCCCGGAATCACTCTTCATTCCAACCCCTCGGATAAATTTGACTCCAACTATTGGCTCTGCAATATAATCATAGACAAAGAGGTCACAGGCTTCGACTACGAAGAGCTGCGTGTAGCCCTTGACAAAGCAGGCATAGAATCCCGCCCGCTCTGGAAGCCCATGCACCTTCAACCCGTATTCAAAGGGTGTCCGGCCTACCTGAACGGAGTCTCGGAGTCCCTGTTCAACAAAGGTCTGTGTCTGCCCGCCGGACCCTGGGTCAGCGACGAGAATCTGAAGTACATCTGCGATACTGTCCGCGCCCAATACAGGAAGTGATGTCCGCCAATCCCCTGAGTCCGGAACAGCAGGAGCGATACATACGCAATATCCAGCTGTCCGAGTTAGGCCTCAAAGGGCAAAAACGCCTGCTTGAGTCCCGTGTGCTGATAGTAGGTACCGGGGCGCTTGGCTCTATCTCGTCCATGTATCTGGCGGCATCGGGTGTCGGTCATCTCACATTGGTGGACTTTGACATTATCGGTCTATCCAACCTGCAGAGACAGCTCTCTTTCTCCACTGCGGACTGCGGCCGACTCAAAACAGAGGCGGCACGACGACGGATAGCCGAAATAAACCCGGAAGTGAACGTCGACCTGTTCACTGAGAAACTGACACGGAAAAACGCTACGGGTCTGTTCGCAGGCCATGACCTGGTAATAGA
Source organism: uncultured Bacteroidales bacterium (assembly GCA_900547755.1). Classification (GTDB taxonomy): domain Bacteria; phylum Bacteroidota; class Bacteroidia; order Bacteroidales; family Muribaculaceae; genus Lepagella. Next base: position 26,046 of record URIC01000010.1, on the reverse strand, counting down.
GGGCTCGGACAATCCGGACACGAAATATATGGTTACAGACCTCTGCGCCGAGATGGACATTCCCTGTGTGCTGGGTGGTGTGGCTCAGTTCAAAGGACAGGTAACAAGCTGGAAACCCGGTTTCCCCACCTACCGCGACATCTTTCCGGAAAGCGCGCCGGAAGGAGGATACACACCTTGCAGCATAGGGGGGGTATTCGGTCCTCTGCCGGGCATAGTAGCCTCTGCACAGGCATGCGAAGCCATTAAAATACTGACAGGAACCGGAACACCCCTCTACGGTCGTCTACTTGTGATAGACACCCTTAACCCGGCAGCCACAATCCTTGACCTCTGACCAAAGGTCCGGAACATAAAAAGCAACCTGAAACACATCAGAGGGGCTGGGCCAAAACAGGATTTTTGGCCCAGCCCCTTGAATAAGGTCGTGTCACTCGTGATTACAGATTGAGCACTATCTCCTTTTCGGATGCGATGCGACGCATGTTAAGTATAGCGTAGCGCATACGTCCCAACGCGGTGTTGATGCTTACTCCTGTGGCCTCGGCTATCTCCTTGAAACTCATATTGCGATAGTAACGCATCAGCAGTACCTCTCGCTGCGCTTCAGGCAGGTCATCGATCAACATCCTTACATCGTCGTGTATTTGTTCGGTTATGAGCAGGTCCTCGACAGTGGCCTCACTCAAATCCTTACGGTTAAGAAGGTCTACCTCGTCTATATCACAGCTCTGCAGATTCTCTGACTTCTCCTGCCGGAAGTAGTCGATAATCAGATTATGCGCTATGCGTGAAATCCAGGCGGGGAACTTGCCGGAGTCGGTATAACGTCCCCTGCGGATATTCGTGATTGCTTTAACAAAAGTGTCCTGAAATATATCGTTGGCTACATCTTCATTTCTGACGATGCGAACAATATAATTGTATACTCTCTCCTGATGTCTGCTCAGGAGTGTATCAAACGCCTCGTTATTGCCTTGTGCATAAGCCTTGACCAACTGGTCATCGTTCATGCTTGACATATTTACCATTCTATTTCCTTTGTGTTTGTGAAGTAGAGGTTATGCTATAGGCAAAGTATTTTTATAGGGTTATAAATGTTGATATTTCCGAGATAAATGTCGCGCCACTTTCAAGCGGCCTTATTTCTCGAATACAAAGTTAGCGTTTTTTTTGATTCCGCCAAAATATATTTTGTCAATTATCGTAAAAAAAGCTGACTGAACCTTTACGGAGGGCAATAACATCGGCTAATTGGAGTTGCAGCCCAATAAAAACAATATAATACCGTATCTGACGTTAAAAAAATACAATAACATCTACGCCATGACTCCGACATATCCACAAACTGACAAACGCGGCTCCGGATTTGCCGTAAGGCTCGTGAGCCTGATAGTGGTATTCTGTATTCTCGCTTCATTTGCCATTGTAAGGGACGGGCATCTGTTCGGCCACGACTTTCGGGCACACAGCACCTCTGCACAATCCGCTTCCTTAGATATAAATGAAGCGAAACAGACTGTCATCAACACCACCGATATAGGCAAGGACATAGTCGGATATAAGGGTCCGGTGCCTCTTGAGATTTACATCAGCGCCGGTAAGGTGGACTCTGTAAAAGCGCTTCCCAACCAAGAGACCCCCGGCTTCTTTGAGCGCGCATCAGTGCTGCTGAACTCATGGAATGGCCTGACTTTGGAGGAGGCCGCAGTGAAAAGGGTGGATGCTGTAAGCGGCGCCACTTTCTCCTCAAATGCGATAAAGGGAAATTTCCAGGCCGGCATAAACAAGGCAGTAAGCTCAAAGTCTCAGGAGGCTACTGCATCCGCAGACGCTTGCGAACCTGAAGGGTTCACGGTCGAATACACATTAGCGCTGATTGTGGCCATTGCCGCAGCCATTCTTCCGCTCTTCGTCAAGAACAAGAATTACCGGCTTGTCCAGCAATTACTTAATGTGGGAGTCCTGGGCTTTTGGGCCGGCGCGTTCCTGGACTATTCGGTGTTCATCCGCACTTTCGCCGGCAGCCTTTCCTTAGCGCTCTCCTCGTTGCTAACATTACTGCTGTTTGCGGTTGCCTTCATATACCCGTTGTTCGGGCGCACAGGCCATTACTGCGCCTGGGTATGTCCGTTAGGCTCACTGCAAGATTTGGCAGGGCATCTGCATATACCGAAGCTGCATATTTCTCCGGCAGTGGCAAAAGCGTTCTCACGGATGAGAGTGACGCTTTGGTGCATACTGATGTTTTGCCTGTGGAGCGGACTGGGCACCTCGTGGATTGACTATGAGCTGTTCAGCGCCTTCCTGGTCAAGAGCGCTTCGTTGACAGTGCTGATAACAGGGAGTGCGTTCCTTATACTTTCACTGATTGTGACGCGGCCCTTCTGCCGTTTCGTATGCCCGACAGGAACCCTGCTTCGCCTATCTGAAGGCAAAGGCATACCCCGCAAATAATCCTTTTGAGCATACTACACTTCCGGCACTGAGTCCGAGGGCGCTGCCAATGTATCGGCATACTCCACACAACCGTGGCGTTTTCGAGCCTTTATGTACAGGTCCACATAATGCCAAAGAGTATCGTTCTGAATCTCGCTCATGGAATAATCCAGGTCAGCCGGATAACGCCAGTAAATATCCTTGATGCGGCTTTCAAAGCGGTCCTCCAATGCCTGGGCCATTCCTGTGGTGTCGGAAGGTGAAATGCGGCTGATTGAATCGGCATACGCCTTATAGGTCTTCAGCAATTCCTCATACAGGGCATCGGCTTGCAGGTGGCCATCCTTTTCCTCCTTGCGGGAACAGGCACTTATCAGGCACAACAGAGCGGGCAATAAAATCAGCTTCTTCATTTCAATAGCTTTCTAATATATTTACCGGTAAATGAACGAGGATTATCGGCCACTTCCTCGGGTGTTCCCGTCGCCACCACTTCGCCTCCCATTTCGCCTCCTTCCGGCCCTATGTCTATAATATGGTCCGCACACTTTATCACATCCGGATTATGCTCTATCACAAGCACGGTATGACCTCTGTCCACGAGTGCCCGCAACGACTTAAGCAGAGTTTCTATGTCATGAAAATGCAGCCCGGTGGTAGGCTCGTCAAAGATAAAAAGAGTAGGCTCGCTCTTCTCCTGACTCAGGAAATAAGCCAGCTTGACGCGCTGGTTCTCGCCACCCGAGAGAGAGGAGGAGGTCTGGCCCAACTTTATATAGCCGAGACCGACATCCTTCAGGGGCTGCAGACGGCGCACAACCCTCATGTCGGAGGTGGTGCCCGATGCCTCGAAAAACTCGATGGCCTGGTTCACCGTCATATCCAGGACTTCGTCTATGCTCTTGTCGCGGTAACGGACATCAAGAATATCCTGTTTGAAACGCTTGCCGCCGCAAGAGGGGCACGGCACCGTTATGTCGGCCATAAATTGCATCGGAATGGTTATCACTCCCTCCCCTTTACACTCATCGCAACGCCCGCCATCGGTATTGAAACTGAAGAAAGAGGGGCCGAAACCCATCTGACGGGCAAGAGCGGTCTCGGAAAAAATGCGACGTATTTCGTCGTATGCCTTGAGATATGTGGCCGCGTTGCTTCGGGTTGATGTCCCTATGGGGTTCTGGTCCACAAACTCTACATGACTCACGGCATCTATGTCCCCGCCGAGGCCTCTGTGAGTGCCGGGGGCATCGGTAGGCTCGCCAAGATGACGCAGCATCGCTTTGTAGAGGATGTCTTTAACAAGTGTGGACTTTCCGGAACCGCTGACACCGGTGACTACAGAGAACACGCCCAACGGGAAACGCACATCCATCCCCTTGAGATTATTCTGTCGCGGTCCTTTCACCTCTATGAATTTCCTCCAGGGGCGCCTGATTCCCGGCACCCCGATAGACAGCTGTCCCCTCAGGTATCGCAGCGTATAGCTGCCTCGGTCGTCCACTTCGGGATTTACGGCTTCGGCAATCGGGCCGGCATACACCAACGAACCGCCGAGTCGCCCGGCAAACTTACCTATATCGATAATGTAGTCAGCCATACGCATTATCTCCTCGTCATGCTCCACAATCACTACAGTATTGCCAAGTGCCTGCAAAGAGCGAAGCACCCCGATAAGGCGCTCGGTGTCACGCGGATGCAAGCCTATAGAGGGCTCGTCAAGAATGTAGAGCGAACCCACAAGGCTACTGCCGAGCGATGTTGCCAGGTTTATACGCTGGCTCTCTCCGCCGGAGAGAGTCGAGCTGAGTCTGTCCAAAGTAAGATAACCCAGACCCACGTCTTGCAGAAACCCCAGACGGTTGCGTATCTCAGTGAGAAGCCGCTCCGCTATTTTTGCCTCTGTAGGCTCAAGCGTCAGGTCTCTGAAGAATGTGTGCAAGGCGCTGACCGACATTACCACCAACTCAGTGATACTGCGGCCACCTACTTTGACATACTCCACATCGGGACGCAGACGTTTGCCGCCGCATACGGGACACAGTCTTTTCCCCCGATAACGGGCTTTCATCACCCTGTACTGTATCTTGTACTGATTCTGGTCAACCCAGTCAAAGAAACCGTCAATCCCATACCAATTGCCACGCCCATGCCATAGAAAGTCTTTCTGTTCCTGCGTCAGGTCGCAGTAAGGGGTATGGATAGGAAAATCATATTGTTTCGCGACACTTATAAGGTCGCGTTTGCACTCCCCCATCTTCTCGCCACGGAAGCAACTGACCGCATCTTCATATATACTCTTGGTCTTGTCAGGGATGACAAGATTCTCGTCAATGCCCATCACCTTACCGAAACCCTCACATTCGGGGCAGGCCCCATACGGATTATTGAAGTTGAACATCAGGTCCGAGGGTTCGCGAAACTCCATTCCGTCAGCGCGGAATCCCCCGGTGTATTCATACGCCTTCAGGCCATCTTCTTCCCATGCCTTTACTATACAGACATAGTTTCCTTCAAACCACGCTGTCTCGATACTGCCGGCCAGACGGCTCGCCTCGTCCGCGTCTTCGCTCACCATAAGTCGGTCTATAAGCAGATTGCATCCCTTTACATTCGGTCTTGAAGACGTAAGCAAGTCCGATATGTCTATAAACCGTCCATCCTTCTCAAGACGGGTATAGCCTTCCTTAAGAAGAATGTCCAGCTGCTGGGCCACATCGCGTCCCTCAGGGATAATCAGCGGCGAGAGGACGGCTATTCGCGTACCCTGAGGCAGCTGCATGGTATGCCGGGCGATAGTCTCAGGGGTATGCCGGCGCACTCTATGTCCGCTTATAGGACTGATTGTGTGCCCCACCCTGGCGAACAGCATCCTCATATAGTCATATATTTCGGTGCTTGTACCCACGGTGCTTCGAGGATTACGTGTGTTCACCTTCTGTTCGATGGCGATGGCCGGTGGCAAGCCCTTGATGTAGTCGCACTCCGGCTTGCGCATACGTCCTAAAAACTGACGGGCGTAGGAGGAAAGGCTTTCCACATAGCGTCGTTGTCCCTCGGCATACAGGGTGTCGAAAGCCAACGAACTCTTGCCGGAGCCGCTCACACCCGTCACCACGACAAGTCTGCCACGAGGTATTTCCACATCTATATTTTTAAGGTTGTTGACCCGGGCACCTTTAACAATGATATTCCCGACATCTCCAACCTTCTTGTTTTGCTTATTGTCTTTCATCTATCTTCGTACTTGAAACCGCAAACAGTAACGTCCCTGGCTTATCTGTCGCCAATGCTTCCCAAAGCGGCTTTCCAAATGACTTACAAAGTTAATGCCAATTTCTCAGACTGCATCTGTCCGGCTGCAAAAAAGCGCGGTTGCCATATCCATTTATATTTTTTTAGCGAAACCCGGCGTGTCGAAAGAATAATTGACTCTCTGAAAAAGGCTTTGAAACCGACAAATCATAAAAAAGTTGCCGGAAAATTTGGTCATGTCAGAATAAGGTGCTAATTTTGCACTCGAATTAAGGGGAAGCATCCCCGAAGTCAAATTAGGTTCGCTAGCTCAACTGAATAGAGCATCTGACTACGGATCAGAAGGTTACAGGTTTGAATCCTGTGCGAATCACTCCATTTTCCAGTGCAGAGCCGAGTCTTATCAAGACTCGGCTCTGCTGTTTTTCAGCCTTGCGAAGAGGGCTAATCGGCCTGAAAAATCTCAATTCTCAACGCATTTTCAAGCGGCTCGCCGCGTTTCCGGATATGTTATGCAACATATAGTCTAATGAAGTTTCTATCGATATTTTTAGCTAAATTGCGGCATCTTTTCAAAAGAGAGTACAAATTTCTAATTACGAATACCAAAACATCTGCCGTATGAAGCAATACAAAAGCAACGAAATTAAGAATATCGCCTTGCTTGGAAGCAAGGGGTCCGGGAAAACCACACTCGCTGAAGCGATGCTCTTCGAGTGTGGTGTAATAAAACGTAGAGGCGCCGTCGAAACCGGGAACACCGTCTCAGACTATTTCCCCGTGGAGAAGGAATATGGATATTCCGTTTTCTCCACCATTTTTTATGCCGAATTTCTGGGCAAAAAACTCAATGTCATCGACTGCCCGGGTTCCGAGGACTTCGTGGGTAACGCTTACACCGCTCTCGGCGTCGCCGATACCGGCGTTATTGTAGTGGACAGCCAGTACGGCGTGGAGGTCGGCACTCAGAACATATTCCGCACCACCGCCAAGCTCAAAAAACCTGTAATCTTCGCCCTCAACCAGCTGGACGGAGAGAAGGCCGACTACGACAACGCTATCGAGAGTCTGCGCGAGCACTTCGGCGCCAAAATCGTAGCCGTGCAGTATCCGTTGCAGAGTGGCCCCGGCTTCAACTCCATGATTGACGTGCTGCTGATGAAGAAATACGAATGGGGCCCCGACGGCGGTGTTCCTACTATTTCTGAAATCCCGGCCGAAGAGATGGAGCGCGCCAAAGAGCTGCACAACACCCTGGTAGAGGCTGCCGCCGAAAACGATGAAACCCTCATGGACAAATATTTCGAACAGGGTCACCTCACCGAGGACGAGATGCGCGAAGGTATCCGCAAGGGTCTCATAGACCGTTCCATTCTTCCCGTGTTCTGCGTCAGCGCCGCCAAGGATATGGGTGTCCGCCGCATGATGGAGTTCCTCGGCAACGTATGTCCCTTCGTAGACGATATGCCCGCCCCGTTAACCGTCAACGGCGAAGAGGTCAAGCCTGATGCCGACGGTCCCGTTTCAATCTTCTTCTTCAAGACTTCCGTAGAGCCTCACATCGGTGAGGTAAGCTACTTCAAGGTGATGAGCGGCACACTCAAGGCCGGCGCCGACCTGGAAAACATATCCCGTGGCAGCAAAGAGCGTCTCGCCCAGATATTCTGCGTATGCGGACAGCTCAGAACTCCCGTAGATGCGCTTGAGGCGGGTGACATAGGCGCTGCTGTCAAGTTGAAAGACGTACGCACAGGCAACACCCTCAACGAGAAAGGCTGTGAATACCAGTTTGACTTCATCAAATACCCGAAACCCAAATATCAGCGCGCCGTACGCCCTGTCACTGAGAGCGACGCCGAGAAACTCAGCGTTATCCTCACCCGCATGAAGGAGGAAGACCCCACATGGGTAGTGGAACAGAGCAAAGAGCTTAAGCAACTCATTGTAAGCGGCCAGGGCGAGTTCCACCTCCGCACTCTCAAATGGAGAATCGAAAACAACGAGAAACTCCCCATTGTCTTCGAAGAACCCCGCATCCCCTACCGCGAGACCATCACAAAGGCTGCACGCGCGGACTATCGCCACAAGAAGCAGTCCGGCGGCAGCGGCCAGTTCGGCGAGGTACACCTCATTATAGAGCCTTACACCGAAGGTATGCCCGAACCTGACACATATCGCTTCGGCAATCAGGAGTTCAAACTCAACGTCCGCGACAAACAGGAGATACCTCTGGAATGGGGCGGCAAACTCGTGGTCTACAACTGCATCGTCGGCGGCGCTATCGACGCGCGTTTCATCCCCGCTATAGTGAAGGGTCTCATGGACCGTATGGAGCAAGGTCCCCTCACCGGTTCATACGCCCGCGATGTACGTGTTATGATATACGACGGCAAAATGCACCCGGTAGACTCCAATGAGATTTCCTTCCGCCTGGCAGGACGTCACGCCTTCTCCGAGGCATTCCGCAACGCCAATCCCAAGATTCTGGAACCGGTTTACGACGTGGAAGTTCTCACCCCCGCCGATACTATGGGCGACGTGATGAGCGACCTGCAGGGACGCCGTGCCATAATCATGGGTATGGAAAGTGAGAACGGCATCGAGAAACTGAAAGCCAAAGTGCCTCTTAAGGAAATGAGTTCCTACTCCACATCCCTCAGCTCTATCACCGGCGGACGCAGTTCCTTCACAATGGATTTCTCCAACTACGAACTCGTACCCGGCGATGTGCAGGAGCGCCTGCTCAAAGAATATACCGAAGCAGAAGACGAATAAACCTACCCATATTCTTTATTCAAGGGGGTGTCGGCCAAATGGCCGACACCCCCTTATACTTTATAGGATGTTTAAAAATAAAACCACATCAGGTCACTATGTAAAAGGCTAAGAGGATGTTATATAATCAGAGGAAAAATTGTCAGTTGCGCTTCAGAGAGGTTTCTATTTCGTTGATTTGGGCTGCGAAGGTTGGCTCCACGGCTATGCGGTTCTCGATGGTCTTGATACCGTGGAGGACAGTGACGTGCGAGCGGTTCAGCTTGTAGCCTATCATCTTGGAGGACAGGTCTGTCAGACGGTAGGCCAGATACATTATCACCTGACGTGCATCCGCTATGTCGCGCACTCTGGAACGGGAGAAGATGACATCCGGGTCAAGGTCGAACTGCGAGGCGGATGCCTCCACTATCATATCAAAATTAATCTTTCGCTTCGTCACCCTGACGGTACTCTGCATCACGACTGTAGCCAACTGCGGAGTAATCGGCTGGTTGATAAGCGCCGCACGCGCAATGAGCGAAAGTACGATACTCTCCAGCTCGCGCACGGAGTCATTGACATGTTCGGCAATCACATCTATCACCTCCTCAGGCAGATTCAGACCATTCTTCCGGGACTTGTGGCGCAGAATCTCCTTACGCAGCTCCAGGTCCGGCTTCGGCAACATTTCCGTCACACCCCACTTGAAGCGACTTATGAGACGGTCCATTATGTCCTTAAGCTCCACAGGCGGACGGTCCGAAGTCATAATCAACAACTTACCGGCCTGGTGAAGGTGATTGAAAATAGGGAAGAAAGCCTCCTGGGTACCGGGCTTTCCGGCAAGTTCCTGAATATCGTCTATCAGCAGGGCGTCGAACCCCTGATAAAAGTTAATGAAATCGTTGGTGCGTTTGGAAATGACCGCGTTTCCGTACTGGTTCACGAAATCGCGGGAATGGATATACAGCACATGGGCCTGCGGCACACGCTCCTTGATACGCAGACCTATGGCCTGTATAAGGTGAGTCTTTCCCACTCCGGTGTCTCCGTAGAGAAAGAATGGATTAAAGTCCGTTCTGCGAGGGTTATTGCCGATAGACTCCGCGATAGTGAAAGGCAGACGGTTACTGGAGCCATGACAATAGTTGTCAAATGTATATATCGGGCTGAGCTGGGAGTCCACCTCCTCATAGACCACGCCTCCCTTCACGAATGTGGGGGCCTTTTCTATCTTTACAGTCTTTCGGGGCTTCGTCTCCCCATCGGAAGTAGACTTCTCTATGGTCACTGCCGTAGAGGGGTCGGAGCTTACCACATTATAGGTATACTCAATCTTTACGGAGGGACCGTAGACTTCAATAAGCGCGGCACGAAGTACATCGAACAGGCGGTTCTCGTACTGCATGACGAAGAACTCCGAGGGGACGCCGAGGGTCAGTTTGTCATTCTCGTACCCCAGGGAGCGTGTGTCCTTGAACCACACGTTGAACACGTCCGCCGGGAGGCGGCCGCGCAACGAAACAAGGCATTGCTGCCAAAGTGTTTTATGGTCTGCGGACATCAGTGCGTATGTGTGTTTTTAAGCGACAGAGCGTTAAAGCAACTTGATGCTGATGTAACGTTTGGGGTTACGTTTTATATCTACAATGAGAGAATCTATATCGGCTGTGACGCGCTGCAGATTGTTGTAGAGCTGCGGGTCGTTCATCATCTTGCCGACAGTGCCTTCAGGATTGTTCAGGTTGTCGCTCAATGTCTCGAGGTTGGCCGACAGCCCCTTCAGGTTGCCCATAATCACGTTCAGGTCCTCCATAGTGGCATCCACGGGAAGGTTCTTCAGGTTATAGGAGAGCTGAGCCATATTTCTGGACATGGAGTCAAGATTGACAGTAATGGAATGAGCGTTGCGCATCAGGCCGGGCACAGAGGTGCCGAGCGAATTTTTGAGCTGGCCGCTCAGCGCTGCGATATTCGCGGTAATCTCGTCCAGACGATTCACCGAAGTCATGAGTGCCGGATGGCCGGAGAGCGTATTGATGTTGGCCGCCGTACTGTTCAGGTTGACCATCAAAGAGTCAAGAGTGGGGAGTATATTGGTCACCGTAGGCAACACCTCATCGTTCACTCGGGACATAAGGTCTGTGGCCGTGCCTCCCTTTATGACGCCGCCTACAGGAATCATCTTGGGACTGGTACCGATTCTTATGACTATGGAAGGACCGCCGAGCAGGCTGTTCTCTATTACCGCCCGGCTGTCTTCCGGCACACGTAAATTCTCGTTCAGGGCCAGAGTGACCTTGATTTTACCCGGATGCTCAAAATTAAAATCAATATCACGCACCTGCCCTACCTTGTAGCCGTTAATGGTGACGGCCGCGGCGGTTTCAAGGCCTCCGACGTTGTCATACTCCACCACGTAGAAATTGGCCGGTTTGAACAGGTTTATGCCTTTCAGATAATTTATGCCAAAGAATAGGATTACGAGCGCCAGAATCACACAGACGCCGATGATGAGTTCCTTGGAAAATATTTTTTTCATCTTGATTCTTTTTTCAATTTATAAAGGAGGAGATAAAAGCGGGCGCTTTAAATGCTTTTACGTATCTTTACTACCTGCGCGTCGGGAATTATGTCCTGCACGTCGGAGAGCAAATGGTATATTTCGTTGCGGTTTTCGGACTCCCCGTAGAAATATTTGTATTCGTCACCCTCCTGGATACAGGTCAGGGGAGCAAGACCCATGAAGAGAGGATTGTTGGACTTCAGGCGCTCGGAACTGGAGAGGATTTGGATCTTATAAACCGTAACCACCTTGGAGAGACGGACAGGACTCTTGTCGTCATCCACCTTGCCGGATACTTGCACCGGCTTAGCGGTCTGTCTGGCAGCGACGGCCTTTGACTTCTGTCCGGAGACAGTCTTGGTCTTGGTCTTCGTAGTCGGCTTCACTACAGCCATCTGTTTCCCGACAGCCGTTGTGGAAGTCTTTGCAGCGACGACCTGCTTATTCTTGTTCTTATTATTGGTATTCTTTTTCTTTTTATTGTCCTTTTTGTTCTTGCTGTTTTTATTGGCTTTGGTATCCTTTGCCGCAGTTTGCTGCGCATACTGTACCTGTCGAGCCGGCAAGTCGGGAGTCTTGTCCACATAACCGGCCTCCTCTTTTATTATCGCTTCGGCATACTGGCGGCGCTCGCTTTTCTCACGAGAGGCATCCGAGCGGCGACGTCTGTTGGCCGGTTTACGGGTACGCTCCTTCACCGGCTGCGGAGCAACTTCCGTTTTGACCTCCTCGGTATATTCCGCCAACACTACCCCTTCCTCGCCGTTGCCGAATGAGGCTTCGGGCTGCGACTCCACATTCTCTTCGGCTTTAAGATGGTTCTTGGAGCTTTGGTCCATAGCCTTGAAATAGGCTACTACCGCCGAACCTATACCCTTGGCCATGAGTTTTTCGCCGTTTTCAGAAGTCAGGAATTGCGCGGACTTGGGATTGCAGATAAAGTCAAGTTCAACCAATATGGAGGGCATGGAGGTAGCCCAAAGCACCCAGAAACCGGCCTGATGCACTCCCCTGTCCTTACGGTTTGCCGTCTTGGACAGCTGCTTCTGTACCTGTTCGGCCAACTTAACGCTTTTGGCCATATTGGCTTTCTGTGCCATCTCAAAGATAATGTAAGACTCATCGCTCTGAGGATTGAAGCCTTCATACTTGTCCTTGAAACCGGGTTCCAGAGTCATCACGCTATTTTCTCGCCGGGCCACGGACATATTGTCCTGATTCTTATGCAGACCCAAAGTATATGTGGATGCGCCCTCCACGGATGTCCGCTTCGGATTCTTGGCATCTACCGAGTTCGTATGTATGGAAATAAAAAGGTCACCCTTCTCGCTATTGGCCTTGTCGGCGCGTTGCTGCAGGGTGAGATATGTATCTTTGTCGCGTGTATATACGACCTTGACGTTCTTGCTGTTTTTCTTGATATACTCGCCCACTTTGAGGGCCACGGCAAGGTTGATGTCCTTTTCACGCACATTGTTGTCAATGGCGCCATGGTCCATTCCACCGTGGCCGGCGTCTATCACAACCACATATTTATTGGCAGCCGACACTACTGTGCAACTTAGCACACAGAGCATAAGCAAAGTAAAGAGTCTGAGGGTTATATAGTAAAGTCCTGTAGTTTTCATATTGCTATTTGGATTGCAAAGTTAACAAAAAAATCCGGTTTGCTCAATGCCGGAGCGTTATTTTAATGTAATTTTGCACTATGGAACTCAATCAGCAGACCCTGGATTTCATACAGGCCCATACAGGGAAGGAGGTCGCACGTCTCACCCTGCAATATGCCGGCAAAAAGATTCCCGAAGTAGATATACCATTGGCGCTCACGCAGATAGAGGCCCGCAACAAAGCCGGTGGAAAGCTGCCCTGGCTGACGGACACACCCGCTTTCATCTTCCCCGACACCCTTAGCGCGGAGCAATGCACGGCCCAGTGCGTGGCCGATTACCACCGGCTGGTAGCAGGTGCGCCCGAATCTTTGCTTGACATTACCTGCGGCCTCGGAATCGACGCCATGACCATAGGTGCCGGTAGCTCCCGATGCCTGGCCTGCGACATTTCTCCGGCACATGCGGAGTGTGCCCGCCACAACGCCGCCCTGCGTGGCCTTGCACATTTCGAAGTGCGCCGCACTGATTCTGAATCATTGCTGAAGTCCTTGACTCCAGGGGAGCGGTTCTCACTTATTTTCGCCGACCCGGCAAGGCGTTCCAGGTCGGGTTCACGGACTTATGCCCTGTCCGACTGCAGCCCAGACATCACTGCGCTGATGCCTCTCATAAGTGAGCATACAGACCGGCTGATGGTGAAAGTCTCCCCCATGCTGGATGTCACCAAGGTCATGCTACAGATGCCTTCGATAAGACATATCCATGCGGTAAGCCTGCGCGGAGAGTGCAAAGAGCTGTTGCTGGACTGCGATATGCGCCGGAACAGTCGCGGGAAGGTCTCATTTTCAGCAGTTGACATAGATGCCACCGGCGTACCGCATATTTACAGCTTCGCAGACGCAGACAAAGGGAGCTGCTCAGAGGTTCCCATAGCCTCGGCAACAGAAATAGAGACGGCAGAATGGATTTTTGAACCCAATGCCTCGCTGATGAAGTTCATACATTACGCTCCCCTCGCCGGCCGATGGCCCGGTCTCCGCAAAATGGCGGCAAACACATATCTATATGTGGCAGAGGGCCCGATTCCTGCTGGTATGCCCGGACGCGCCCTTCGCATTAAAGGAATGTGGAACGCATACAGACACTGCGCGGGCAAACTGCCCGCGCAGGTAAATATAGTGACCCGAAATTTCCCGGACCAGCCTCAGCTAATCAAGAAAAAACTGAAGATTAAAGATGGTGGCGACGAGTTTCTGTATTGTTGCCGCTCGGAAGACAAGCGCACCCGTTTCCTCCTCTGCACGACCACTTAACCGAACTTGGAGATTTTTCGGAGTTGCGGCTCATTTACTATACGTATTCGACGCCCGTCTACGATTATCAGCTTTTCATTCACGAAAGCCGTAAGAGTGCGTATCGCGTTGGATGTGGTCATGTTCGAAAGGTTGGCCAAATCCTCCCGGGCCATATAAATCTTGAGAGTCGAGCCATCCTCTTCCAGCCCGTAATTGTCAAGCAACAGGAGCAAGGCCTCTGCCAGGCGTCCTCGTATATGCTTTTGCGTCAGGTTTACAATCTTTGTGTCCGAGCCGCCGAGATTCCTGCTCAATTCATGGATAAAGAACATGGCCAGCTCCATATTGCCGCGTATTAGTTTTTCCACAAGCTGCAGGGGTAGAGCGCCGATTACCGCCGGCTCAAAAGCGGCAGCGCTGGACACATACAGCTCGTTGGCAAAATATGCACGGTAGCCGAAATACTGCACCGGACGGTACAGGCGCAATATCTGCACACGGTCCCCTATACCGTTCTTGTACATCTTCACTTTGCCCTTGAGCAGGCACCAGAGAAATTCCGGCTCTTCCTTCTCTGCGTAGATAATCTGGTTTTTCTTGAAATTATGAATGACAAAACTATCTGTGACGAGACGTTTCTCATCACGTGTCAAGACACTCCACAAGTCACTCAGGTCGTGGCTAATGACATGCTCCAGCGTGGCCTTCTTCAGCATAATCTGTCTTCCTTTAACTTGACATTGAGTAAGGTCGGTATATACGCACTAAATAAAATAAGGCGCACTACGACGCTGCCGCATATCCAAAGCACGCCAGCGAAAAATCCACACTTACTTAAAATCAAACCCGTATGCAATATACTGCATACTTTCTTATTACTAATACCATCTAAAATTTTGCCGACGCGGATTCCGAAGTCTGGAAAGCACATCCCGGAAACCTGCAAAACCGGCAAATTATGTTACACAACACAAATATACAACATTATTTTCAATTGCAAAAATTTTAATTGACGATTTTATAATTTCACTCATTTCAACATCAATTTATCCGTAAAATTAGATAGTTAATTCAATTAACTTTGCTAACTTTGCCTAAAAATACACGCGGCTCGCTCTGTCCCGGCAAAGTATTGTCTGTACCAACGTCCCTGGCCGAGAAAAAGCCGCGCAATAATGTATGATTATTAAGAAATGAACCATACCAAACACTCAGACCAGAAATATAATTCCCTGCTGAGACCCGCTTTACAGGACATCCCGCCCAATCCTCGCGGACGTATTCTGATAGCCGGTCCCTGCAGCGCTGAGTCGCGGGAGCAGGTCCTGGATTCGGCTTCGGGAATAGCGGCTCTCGGACCGGGCATCATTTTCCGCGCAGGAGCATGGAAACCACGTACCTCCCCCGGATGTTTCGAAGGTGTAGGAGCTGAAGCCCTGAAGTGGATTGCCGAAGCGGGACACCTTACCGGAATGCCCGTAGCTACCGAAGTGGCCAGCCCTGACCATGTGGAACTGGCCTGCAAGGCCGGAATCGACATCTTCTGGATAGGCGCCCGCACGGCCGCCAATCCTTTTGCTGTACAGGCTCTGGCCGAAACAATAGGAAGAGTATGCCCGGACAAGACTGTGCTTGTCAAGAATCCCGTAAACCCCGACCCGGAATTATGGATAGGCGCATTGGCCCGTCTTCTCAGTCAAGGGGTAACTCATCTCGGCGCGATACACCGGGGCTTCTCGGTATATAGAAGCCAGCCCTTCCGCAACTCCCCCATCTGGCAAATACCTATGGAGATGCACCGCCGTTTACCCGACCTCCCCATTCTGCATGACCCGAGCCACACCGGAGGCAAGCGCGAACATATAGCCACCCTCTCACAGCAAGCATTGGACATCGGTTTTTCCGGCCTTATGATAGAGTGCCATACGGAGCCGGAAAAGGCTCTCAGCGACGGCGGACAGCAAATCACTCCGCTCGTGCTGAAAGAACTATGGAACTCGCTTAAAATCAGGAATGCCAGTATACCGGACTCCGAACTCAACGAGTTGCGTTGGCGCATAGACGAACTGGACGGCGAATTACTGGACATACTGTGCCGGCGTATGGCAGTGAGCCGCGAAATAGGCGCATACAAATTGGAACACGATATGCCGGTTATGCAACCGGACCGCTACAACCGGCTATTGACCGCCTTGCTGAAACGAGGATGCCAAATGGGATTAGACGAAAATTTCCTAACAGACCTGCTGGAGCGGATACACGCCGAGAGTGTCCGCTGTCAGCTTGACATAATGGGTCGCCAGGCAACCGAATTTTAAGAACTGTACAAAAAATATAGGCCGGCATCGATTGCCGGCCTATCGTTTTATTGTCTGATTCATGGTTTCTGGAATGGCGGTGGCGTGCCGGGGTCATCATCCTCCGGCTTCTGAGAACTGTCCGTAGCGGGAACTTGCGGCAGACCCGCATTATTGCCTGAAGACGTGGTTTTATCAGCGGAATCGCTGTCCGAACCCTTCTCTTTCGATGAATCGGATTCAATCTGCCTGGTCTCCTCCTTACGCTGTCTTACTATCTCCAGCGTCTCGTCTGTGTGAGACTTCCAGGCTCGCGGGCCGAGTACTCCTTGCACATCCTCGGTATAAATCACCTCCTTCTCGATAAGCATATCGCGGATTGTGTTATGTTCCTTGGCATGCTCGCGCAATATCTTCTTGGCACGCTCGTACTGCTCATCTATAATCTTGGCCACTTCCTCGTCTATAATCTTGGCCGTAGCCTCGCTATACGGTTTTGAGAAACCGTATGCCTGACCGGTAGAGTCATAGTAGCTGATATTTTTGAGCCTGGGACTCGCGCCGTAGTACATCACAGTGGAAAGCGCCATCTTGGTGGCGCGCTCCAGGTCATTGCCGGCACCGGTGCCTACCAGGCCCAGGAACACTTCTTCGGCGGCACGTCCGGCAAGCAGGGTGCAGATGTCATCGAGCAAGGACTGAATAGGCGTG
Organism: uncultured Bacteroidales bacterium; assembly: GCA_900547755.1. GTDB lineage: Bacteria > Bacteroidota > Bacteroidia > Bacteroidales > Muribaculaceae > Lepagella. The sequence goes on along the minus strand of URIC01000010.1, from coordinate 9,113 downwards.
TACTTACGTTCCTCCGGGGCATACATGGCATAACCGCCGGCACGCCCGCGAGGCACTATCGTAACCTTTACCAACGGGTTGCCATACTCTATAAGCCAGCTCACGGTGGCATGGCCGGCCTCATGGGTGGCAATCGCCGCTTTCTCTTCCTTTGTATAAATAGAACTCTTCTTCTCAAGGCCACCCACTATGCGGTCTATGGCCTTGCGGAAGTCCTCCATATCTACGCTCTCCGCATTGTTGCGTGCGGCAATCAGAGCCGCCTCATTGCAGACGTTGGCCAGGTCGGCGCCCGAGAAGCCGGCTGTCTGACGGGCAATAGCCTCCACATCCAGCGAGGCATTGACCTTTATATTGCGCAGATGGACATTCAGAATTTCCTCTCGGTCAGTAAGTTCCGGAAGGTCCACATATATCTGGCGGTCGAAACGTCCCGGACGCAACAGCGCTTTGTCCAGCATATCCACGCGGTTGGTGGCAGCAAGGATTATAACGCCGTTATTGGAACCGAAACCGTCCATCTCGGTAAGCATCTGGTTCAGCGTATTCTCGCGCTCATCGTTGCTGCCCATGCTGGGGTTTTTGCCACGCGCACGCCCCACAGCGTCAATCTCGTCGATGAAAATGATACAGGGAGCCTTATCCTTGGCCTGCTTGAAAAGGTCGCGCACACGGGCCGCACCCACGCCCACAAACATCTCCACGAAGTCCGAACCGCTCATGGAGAGGAAGGGGACATTCGCCTCTCCGGCCACAGCCTTGGCCAACAGGGTCTTGCCTGTTCCCGGAGGGCCTACGAGCAACGCGCCACGGGGTATCTTGGCGCCGAGTTCGGTATAACGCTGAGGATTCTTAAGGAACTCCACTATCTCGCGGATTTCCACTTTAGCTTCCGAAAGTCCGGCCACATCCTTAAAGGTGACATTGCTGCCGCTGTTCTTGTCGAAAACTTTGGCGCGGGACTTACCCACATTGAAGATACCTCCTCCGCCGGCACCGCCGCCCATACGACGCGAAAGCAGGAACATAAGCAGCACAAACAGAAGGATAGGCCCGAAATACCAGATGATTTTCATGAAGCCGGAACCGTTCTGCACCTCAAGGTCAACGGTTGCTTTGCCCTGCTCGGTTAGCTTTGCGTTTATCTTGTCAAGAGTGTCCTCATATTTTTCCGCAGTGGTGGCCTGCGCCTCTATTTTCGCCTCGATGTCGGCACGTCCTCCGGTAAGGGCAAGCTCCTTGGCGCCCTGCTTGGTGAGGATACCTGTCACCTGCGCGCTTTCACGATTTATGACCACCTTATCCACATATCCGAGGCTGACATATTCATTGAACTTGTCTATGGACACCTCTTTGACAGCGGAGTTGTCAGAATATTTGTAAAGTATTATCAGGAAGAGGCTTATAAACACATAAAGCCACAGCATATTAAGCCGTGGTCTGCGAGACTGCCCGTTCTTTCTTTTAGGTATAGGATTTATGCCTGGCATATAGACCGTTTGATGATATGGTTATGTTAAAGGGCGGAGGAAGGTGTTAAACCAATATGTATCAGTCCAAATCCTCCACTTTAGTTATAACGCCGTCACACCACAATTGTTCTATGTCATAGAAATTTCTGGCTTCAGGTACAAAAATGTGGACCATCACCGAGCCATAGTCTATCACAATCCAGGTACTGTTGCGGTACCCGTCGTAATTGTAAGGCTTCTGGCCCGTACGTTCCTGCACCTGCTCGCGCACACTGTCGGCTATGGCAGCCACCTGAACGGGAGTATTGCCCTCGCAAATCACCAGTTCGGGAGCGGCGGAAACCTCAAGGTCCGAGAGGTCTATCAGGGTTATGCCGCGTCCTTTCCGGTCCTGTATGGCATCTACTATCGCTTGGCTAAGCGTGGGAGATTGTTCTGTCTTTACGTTTTCGTTATTCATTGGCTATATATATAACAAACCTCGGTACGCCGCACTGCATCGGGGCGCACCGGGGAAAATAAAGTCTATGGAGTCCGTCTCGGAGACCGGTTCATCAGAAAGGAAGGTCGTCCGTGGTGTCTGCGGAAGGAGCAAACGGGGCGGCCGGAGCGCCAAACGGGTCGGCGGCGGGAGCGGCGTCCGGTGCGAAACCGGGAGCGGGAGCTACGGGGGCCGCTCCAAAGCCGGGGGCAGGAGCCACAGGGGCCGTCCCGGACTGACCGGGAATACCCTTCTCCGCTCGCCAGCCATGTATGTCCGTGTACCAGCGGCCATTGAACTCGCGGCTCTCGATGTCGAAAGAGACGGTAACCTCATCGCCTATGGCCATAGGATACTGGTCCACGCGGTCGCCGAAAAAGTCGAACTTCACTTTGCGCGGATAAGTATCCTGTGTCTCAAGTACATACTCCTGCTTCTTCCAGGCACGGCCCGCCTTGCTTGTGCCACTCTGCAGGGGCAGCACAGCTATGATTTTTCCGGATATTTCCATTTGATTTCTTTAAAATATGAGTATCTTGTAAAATTTCAAATGCGAAGTTACGAAAAAAACTCAACACCCGCAAATCTATTTTCCGGGAAAAAGGAAAGCGTCAATCCTTGCACAGGCGCATAGCGCACCATCTGTCGTGGACCTTGCGGTCCGTCACGCGCAGGCCATGTATGGCGCCGGCCTCTGACAGCAGATGCGAGTCTTCCTCGTAGAAGCCGCTGAGTATCATTACCCCGCCACTCTTCAGCGCTGCGGCATATTCACCCATGTCGGCAAGGATTATATTGCGGTTTATGTTCGCTATCAGCAAGTCGGCATGACGGTCGGTGTCCCCGTCAAGCATGGCGAACTGCGTCAGGGCGCGCGCATCCCCGTGAATAAGGTGAATCCCGGAGGCGCCATTCATCTGTACGTTCTCCACCGCATTCTGCCAGGCGCCTTCGTCTATTTCTATACCGCAGACAGGGCTTGCGCCCCGCTTATACGCCAGAATGGCAAGGATACCGGTACCGGTACCCATATCGATGACGCTCTTGCCCTCAAGGGGTTCGCCAAGCAGATATTCTATAATCAGTGAAGTCGTGGCATGATGTCCGGTGCCGAAAGCCATCTTCGGGTCTATGACGATGTCATATTCGGCCTGTGGCACATCCCTGTGGAAAGACGAATGTACCACGCACTTGCCGCCCACCACTATAGGCTTGAAATAGTTTTTCTCCCACTCGGAGTTCCAGTCCTCGCCCTCCACAAGAGTGTCCGAAAAAGTACATTCCACCTCCATAGGAAAACCGGCTATCACCTCTTCCACCGCTTCGGGGTTATACTCGTCGGCCACAATATAAGCGGTAAGGCCCTCCGCATCCGGCACAAAAGACTCGTAGCCGCAATCGGCCAGATAGGCCGCCATAAGGTCGGTAGCAGCCTCGCAGCAAGGAGCGATGTCTATTCTAAGCTCCCGGTAGTCTGTCATTGTATTCTTATTTTTTACGTTTGAAGAATGAGAATATGTTTTTGGTAGTCTTGAACGCAGAAATGCCAAGCAAGATATAATCGGAATAGCTGAGACCTTTCATCACCGTACCCAGGATGCCGGTGCGCAAAGCGCCGCCCTCTCCTTTCCGGCTCCAGGGAGCCTCGTTCATGGCCGTACCGCATTGGTGCAGTAATTTCTCCTTGCACAGCTCTTTCTGCAGCTCCTTTATAGCTATCTGATAGCGCAATTCATCGATATCATATCCTTTTTTCTTCGCCATGCTGCCGGCAAGCGCCCTCAAGGCTGTATATTTTGAAGTTTCACTCATGGCTGTCCACATTATTTTCCAGTTCTGTTTTCGGATAAATCAGCTTGGAGATAAGCCTTGATATAGGATTAATTATCAAAGGTTTACGCAGCAGATAAAGGAGTAGCCCCAGCAGGATTATCACCCCGGCCACACACAGATAAGCCAGCCAGGGAGCCATCACGGTCCCGAAGGCACACACCGCAGACATGGCCAGAAGCACCACGGCCAGCGCACCCAACAGGACACAAATCAGGCCCAAAGTAAGGGAAGAGAAAAGCACTGTCATCTTCTCCGCCGCATTGAGCCGCACACAATTCACCTGCAAACGCACATATCGCTTGCCCAGCTTGAAAAGCTCTTTTATCTGGTCTGTAAATGATTGTTTCATAATCTCTTGACGTTTAACCGCCTCCCGGCCTAAATGCCCGGCAAGCGAATAATGCAAAATCTCCGGAAAGCCCGAAGCTGAAATCCTCGCAGCTATCCGGAGATATGCTTTTCAGAACCGACAAAGGCCCGTCGACCGGAGTAAAACGCCAAGTCAACAGTCCTTTTGAGAGTCTGATTACTTTTCAATAGCGCCTGAGAGTTCAGCCACGAGCTGGTCTACCTCGGAGTCGCTGATTTTAATTCCTTTGCGGCGAAGAGTGGCAGCAATCTTACCGCGCAATTCCGAACCCTTGGCGGGAGCGAAAAGGATAGCCGCGCCGGCACCTACGATAGCACCGCCCAGGAAGGCATAGAGTAAGCCAAGATTTTTCATATTCTATATTTCTTTTAGCGTTATACTTAATGGGATTACAGGCAAAAATGTCAAGCCGTCAATCTTCGTTTTCGAGATGCTCTTCTATTTCGTCAACCAGCTCTTCCATCTTATTCTTCTTCAGGCAGATACCCTTCTTACGAAGAACTTTGGCAATGGCGTCGCGAGTATCAGAGCCCTTTTCAGGGGCAAAAAGCAGACCGATCGCAGCACCGGCAATAGCGCCGCCTATCACAGCGGAAATAACATGAATGGGTTTCATAATTAAATAAATTTTATGTGTTAAATAATTTGAGTTAATGACAATACCGACTCCGAAAACAATTCCGGCGCAGTCCAAGCACAGCTTCATGTCCGGACTCATAAGTCGTATATTAATATAACGCTGATATGTCCCATTAGTTTTTAATTCGCTTACTTTTTTATCGGGGGCTATAAGGCTGTCAGGTAAAAAAATAAAGTTGGCTCCAGGCAAAAGCCTGAAACCAACTTCAGTGTCCAAGATGAGACTCGAACTCACACGCCCCAACGGGCACTACCCCCTCAAAGTAGCGCGTCTACCAATTCCGCCACCTGGACCCGTACACGATTAAGCAATCCTCGTGGAGCGAAAAACGGGACTCGAACCCGCGACCCCGACCTTGGCAAGGTCGTGCTCTACCAACTGAGCTATTTTCGCATATTGCATTGCTGCTGAGGCAACAGCTTCGGACACTCGCTTCGTGTACGCTATTTCAATGTTCTTGGAGCGAAAAACGGGACTCGAACCCGCGACCCCGACCTTGGCAAGGTCGTGCTCTACCAACTGAGCTATTTTCGCATTTCTGTCGGTGCATCTCTCAAATGCGATGCAAAGTTAGACACTTTTTACGACCCCACCAAATTTTTCAGCATAATTTTTTCAACTATTTCTCGCACACCTACTCAACCATTCTGTATGTCAGCATCTTATATCTATGGAACATATAATGCTCAAGCATATATTATTCAGCCGGATTTCACTGTTTCACGAAGCCTTTCGGACCTTAAACCAGTCCGAAGGACCTGACCGCATTCAGCACCCTATATATACCGAAGATGCTTTTGCGCGGAATAATAATGTCCGGGTAACGCTCATTGAGACTGCGGGCCACGACCTCTTCAGGACTATTGCCCGGATATATATCCTTGATAAAGGCCCCGTTTTCCGTATCTATGACCATTGTGTGTCCCCACGGTATGAAAGCCTCGTCGTTGATTTTCTTAATGAAAATAATTGTGCCGTCGTGGAGTTTGGGCTCCATGCTGTCGCCGGAGACAGTGAGGGCAAGTTCCGCACCGGGACTGGGACAGAACACCGTCTCGCAGTCACGGTTGACCACACCCCCTGCGCTGAAGGCCGAAATAGGTCCGGCAAAAGCGGATATAGGCACCAAAGGAACGCGGTTGGAATCAGTAACCGCTACGGCAGGCAGACTTTCCGAGCCGTCGCTGAGCATATCCCCTTCCCCTGCAAGCAGCCAGCTGAGGCTGATAGCCGGAAATCTGGCCCGTATCTTGTTTGCCACATCACGGGAAATGCCATGTTTGCCGTTCTTGATGTCATACAGTGTCTGGGGGGTGCCGAGGCCACACTCCTCGGCAAGTCTTTTCAGGCTCATTCCCGAATACGAATGAAGCGCAATGATTTTGTCTGTATCAAGTATCATAAGTCATTTCAAAGTATTTTCCGCAAAGTTAGTCAAAAAACAATTAATTTCACAAGTTTATATTAGTAAATTCGCACCAATGCATATATAATGGTCAAACAGATTGCTGAGATTTTAAACAATAGTCCGTTCCATTCCTCCTTATAAAATATGCAAATTACGGTAATTACTTTCTTAGATTGAAATGGTTCAGTATTTTACCCAAAATATTCAATTCATCAAATGATAATAATATTATTATAATTACTACTATACACATTATCATCACAAAATAATTAATTCTTATTAATGATGTGGGAAGTTTCCCCATAACTCTTTTAACCTTTGATGATCGTAATTCATCGTTGTCTTTCTTATAAGATTTCATACGCCTAGTTCAAGTTGGTTTTTAATTAAATTAAAGTACACACCATTCAATTTAATTAATTCTGAATGAGTACCGGTTTCTACTATTTTTCCAGATTGCATCACTACTATTTGATCAGCATTTTTTACAGTTGACAGTCTATGAGCCACAATAACCACTGTTTTACCTCTATAGAATGATGATAGATTATCTACAATTTCTCGTTCATTAGCAGCATCCAAAGAGTTTGTTGCCTCATCAAGGAATATATATTCAGGATCTTTATATACTGCACGAGCTATTAATATACGTTGTTTTTGTCCTTGACTCAGACCATTACCATCCATGCCTATTAATGTATCATATTTTAAGGGCAAGCTCATTATGAAATCATGAATATTAGCTACTTTTGCAGCCTGTATTAACCGTTCATTATCTATTTCAACATCAGATATTGCAATATTTCTAGCTATGGAATCGGAAAATATCACACCATCTTGCATGACGACTCCACATTTATTTCTCCAAGATTTCTTATTAATCGAATTAATGTCTCTATTTGAAATTGTTAGAGAGCCGGAATTAACAGAATAATAACCAAGTAATAGTTTTATCAATGTAGTTTTCCCGCTGCCGGAAGCTCCAATTATTGCAGTGACTTTACCTTCGGGTATTAATACAGATACGCCATCAATTGTAAAGTTATTCGCATGCTTATCATACTTAAATTTTACATTAGAGAAACATAAATCATTTGGAGTTAACGTCTGTTCTATTTGTTTATCATCTTCGTTGTCTTCGTTTTTTCGATTATAAATACTATTAATTCTTTCTAATGATATTCGAATGTCCTGAAGCGCATATATGAAATTCATAATTTGTTCAACAGGCGAATTCAATTCGCCAATAATATATTGAACAGCAAGCATTTCGCCAAGTGTCATTTGACCACGAACCACTGCCCCGGCAGCAATTACTGTTATTATAATATTTTTCAGCTCATTTATAAATATACTACCGGCTTCCTGTGTTTGCTGAAGTTTTAAGGTCCGCATCCGAATGTTAAATAAATCTGCTTGACAGTCTTCCCACTCATAGCGTCTCCTAACCTCGCAATTTTGTAATTTAATTTCTTGAATATTTTTCAGAAACTGATATGTCTTGTTCTGATTAATTGCTTGTTGTTCAAACAAGCAATAATCCAATATTTTTCTTTTTTTTAAAAACACAAGTATCCAAAGCCCGTAGAATAAACTAAAACCGACAAAAACGACAAACAACAAAGAATTATATATAAGTAAAACAAACGCAAGGACACTAAAACTAAAAACAGTAAACATGATACCAAGCACTTGAGTTGTTAAAAAATCTTGTATTCGAGAATAATCGCTCATTCTTTGCAGCAAGTCTCCGAGTAATTTTGTATCAAAGAAGGACATAGGCAGTCTCAATAGCTTAATAAAAAAATCACTCACTAAAGATACATTAATCCGCATTGAAATATGTAGCACTATCCTCCTGCGAACAAAATCCGTAGCTGTTCTTCCTAATACAATCATGAACTCACCCAGTAAAACAAGCCAAATAAAATCAATATTTTGATGTTTTATACCAACATCAACTATTGATTGAGTTAAAAATGGCATAATCAACTGGAGTATACCAGCTATTAATAGTCCCCCTAAAATATGTAGAAAATACTTTCTATATTTAAAAAAGTATTTGAATAGAATATTATATGAAACTTTGTTTTCTTGTTTATATATTATAGATTCTTTAAACTCTTTAGTTGGTTCAAACAACATTGCAATTCCTTTATCCTCTCCAAAAGGCGCTCCTATAGTCCAATATTGTTTTAGTTCTTCTTTATTACATACACGTTTCCCTTTTGCAGGGTCAAGAATATAGAACTTATTACCATTTTTATTAATCTTCTCAATAACTACAAAATGATTTTGCCCCCAATGTAAGATAGCCGGTAACGGCGCTTGACAAAGCTCTTCTATAGTCAACCGAACTGTCGCAGTTTCAAATTTCAGTTCTTCTGCTGCTTCTGAAATAGCGAGCATTGAAACGCCCTCCTTTGTCGCTTTGCATAAGTTATCCACAAAATCCAAGGATACTTTAGAGCCGAAATGTCTGCAAATCATACATAACGATGCCGCCCCGCATTGCATCACATCATTTTGAAGAACTATCCGCATAAATTATTACTGAATAATTGCGGATTCCACACCGTTCTGCTGACCGGGTTCGTCTTGCTGACCCACTTTTTTGCCGTATGAGAAGGAATATACCACTGAGATTTGGAAAGACCTGTGGTATGAACCGCCGTACATTTCGACCGACTGCATGTAATTATGCGTCGCCGACAATGAACTGCCGGCACGCCAGGAAGATGTAAAGGGATTCAGGGCGTGCGCGCTCACATTCAGATTGCCGTTGCTCCAACCGGCACTAAATGAATAATACTGTGGCGATTCTCTATATCCATAACCGTTTACGTCCTTTGTCCTGTACATATATCTCGCGCTGCAGTACAAATTGTTCAGCGTATAGGAGACGGACG
>URIC01000009.1 GCA_900547755.1 uncultured Bacteroidales bacterium | reverse complement strand
TTTTTAGCCAGTTTAGACTATAAAAAGAGACTGTCCAAACTTGTTAGACAGTCTCTTATGTCTACGCATCTTTAGGGGAGGGATTGATTTCAGCAGAAATCGTCACTCCATGCCGTTCATGTCGTTTACTGCCTGCTCAAATACACTTATGGGTATGTCGCCGCGCAGGTCGATTACGGTAAATTCGTCGCTCTCTTTGACCACTAACAGTATCTGTCCTATGCTGTCTTCTGTCTTGCCGGGAACGGTATAGATGGTGACATCGTCTTCGTCATCTTTTATTTCAGTGGCGATTTCAATGTCAGGGTGGCTCTTCAAATACTCGTCGAGGGTCTTGTCAAGGGTGTCGATACATTTCTTTTTTTCAGCCGAGACAATTTCCACACTATTCAGATAATTGATGAATTGTTCAATACCGATGTTGTCGTTGCCCACAAGTTTGCCGCCGGTTCCACCGGCCAGCCTGAGCATGGTCTTGCCTACATATATCGTGGTGAGACCATCGTCTGCTTTCAGGTTAGGAAACAATCGTTGGGCCGTGCAGCTCAGGGAGACTGCCATACTTATTAATATGGCGCCGATTAGAGTGAAAAGTTTTTTGTTCATATTTCAAATAGATTTTGTGTTTGATATTTTATATATGTGCAGGCACGTTCTGGAATCCATCAAGGGCCTGCTCATTTTATTCAATGCTGATTTATAGGGCCTGACACACGATTTCCAGGTTGCAGTCCAGTGTGGCGATGGCTTCGAGGGTTCCGTCTTCGGCCCGGTTTCTGGCTTTGGTCAGGCAGGCAAAACTCTGTCGGAGGATTTCAGCGGCCTCTTCGGGGTCGGTCACTTCGCGTGGTTCCAGGTATTCCTTAGGGTTTTGCTCAGGCTCTTCGGCGGCCTTAGGCTTGGGATGGTGTGCCTGTGGGCGCGTGGAGGGCGTTGTCTCAGGTTCAATTGCCGGTTCGGGCGCCGGTTCAGCCTTCAGGGCCGCTATCGGAGCGGCGGGGGCAGGGGTGGAAACGGAAGCGGGTAGTTCCGGGACAGGAGTCTGCGGCTCCTGGGCGTGATGCAACGGAAGCAGCGCGAACAGGAGTACGGCGGCTGCGGCACTCGTTATGCCTGCAATGAGGGGCCATTTACGGCGGGACTTGGCGGCGGGCAGGGTGAGAGAGTCTAAAAACTCGCCGAACTCTTTTGTCTCCTTGGCGGTCACGGACCCGGAGAGGGAGAGTATGAGCTCCACATCCTGCCGCAAAGCCTTGTCGGCCATAGCCTCCTTATCCGCAGACAGAGAGGCGGCCAATGTCTCCAGACGCCGTTCTTGCGCCAGGGTGGCGTCACCGTCGGTCCACTCCGTCAGGAGGGCGCGAAACTCTTGTATGTCAGATGTCTTGTTCATATCTTTTGTAAAGTTCTTTAAGCGTTTTGCGGGCCCGGCTCACCAATTGCCGGACATTGGCCGGCGAGGTGCCGAGTTCCCCGGCTATCTCGTCGTATTCCATTTCGGCGAACTGCCGGAGGCTGAAGGCGCGGCGTTGCATGGGCTGGAGCCGCAGCAGCAAAGTGTTGATGAAAGGTGTCTCTTCGTCGGAGGCCGGTGGGACGGCCACAGAGCGAGCCTCGTCTATAGGCTCGAACATGTGTTTGTTCCTGACGGCGGAAATGGCGGTGTTGCGCACGGCGGAAAGGATATAAGCCTGCGGCGAATCAGCCTTTTCCAGCCCTTCCGGCTTTTGCCACAGGTGACAGGCCACGTCCTGCACCACATCCTGGGCGGCGCTCCGGTCCCGCACTATGGCTGCGGCTTGTCGTAGCATGGCCGGGTAGACACTCTGCATCAGTATTTTAAAGTTCGCTGCTTTCACTTGCGTTCAGTCGTCTCTGGATATTTTTCCGGCAATTGACTTATCCCCCTCCATGTACATGAGCAGATTCTGCTTGCTGTCGCTTATCAGGATAATAAGTCCTATGTCGTTGTCCGGCAGTTCCTCTCCGTAGATTTCAATCTTTTCGCCTTTCTCATCCACGCTTAGCCAAAGCATATCGTCGGATATGCTGTCGCCGACTTTCTGCAACGTCTCGAAGTCCTTGGCTTCAGCCATCAGAAGAGTGTTGACGCCGGAATCCGAAGTTTCTTGCGAGGATGAGTCGGCAAACTCCAGGTCAATCATATCGCATAGGGAGCGATAGCGCTTTTCCAGCTCTCCGGCGCGGCAGGCGAGGACTGCCATGGCCGCAGTGGACAATATCAGAAATTTCTTTAGCATTTTAAAATAATTACTTGCGTTTATATGGTAGACGCTCCGAGTCACTGGTTTGTGACACGGAGCGTCTGAAAAAATTAGAGGCTGTTAAAACAACCTCTAATCAGGCGTATTATTTGTCCAGTCCGCGCAGGCGGATGAGTGCCTCGGGGTCGGGCTTGTGGCCACGGAATTTCACAAACAGGTTCATGGCGTCGTCGGTGTCACCGCTTTCCAGGATGTTCTTCTTGAAGGAAGCGGCGGTCTTGGAGTCGAAGATGCCGTTCTTCTTGAAAAGTTCCCAGGCATCGGCTTCCAGCACCTGGGCCCACAGATAAGTGTAGTAGCCGGCTGCATAGCCCTCGTCGCCGAAGACGTGCTTGAAATATGTGGGACGGTAACGGTAAGTCAGCTCTGCAGGCAGACCGATTTTCTCGGAATATGCCTTCTCGAACTCGGCGATGTCGAAATTGTCGGCGGGAGCCTGGGCGATAGCCATATCCAGCAGAGCTGCGGCAGCCAGCTCGGTGGCTGTGAAGCCCTGGCCGAAGTTGCCGGCCTCTTTCATTTTGGCCACCAGTTCGTCAGGTATGGTCTCGCCGGTCTTGTAGTGTTTGGCGTAGACTTTCAGCACCTCGGGTTCGGTAGCCCAGTGCTCGTTGATTTGGGAACACATCTCTACATAGTCGCGGTCCACGTTTGTGCCTGCCAGACTCTTGTAGGGAGCCTGTGTGAGCATACCCTGGAGGGCGTGTCCGAACTCGTGGAAGGTGGTTTCCACCTCGTCCATTGTCAGCAGCGAGGGGTTTTCGGCCGTGGGGGGAGTGAAGTTGCCCACGTTGTAGACTATGGGGCGCTTCATCTGGCCGTTCTCATACTCGCCGGCGCTCTGCAGCTGCTCCATCCATGCGCCCTGCACCTTTGTGGAGCGGGGGAAGAAGTCGGTCATGAATACGGAGACGTGCTTGCCGTCCTTGTCCTGGATGTCGTAGACGGTGACCTGGTCCATATACTTGGGAGCGTCGGGCATCTCCACGAACTTTATGCCGTAGAGCTTTTCGGCGCAATAGCGCAGTCCGTCAAGCACGTGGTTCACTTCGAAGTAGGGCTGCAGCTCGCTGTCGGAGAGGTTGTACTTCTCCTCTTTTACCTTGCCGGTGTAATAGTAATAGTCCCAGGGACGGATTTTGAAGTCACCGCCGTGATTGTCCACATAAGCCTGCAGTTCGGCCACTTCATCTTTCACGCGGTTCCTGGCGGGCTCGTATACTTTCATCAGCAGTTCGTTGACAGCCTCGGGGGTGCCCGCCATAACCTTGCTGGTCATAAGCGAGGCGTAGTCCTTGAAGCCCATCACCTTGGCTTTCTCGTCGCGCAGTTTCACTATTTTCTCGATTACGGGGACGTTGGAGTTCTCGCCTTTGGAGGAGAGGGAGGTGTAGCCTTTCCACATGGCTTCGCGCAGGCCTCTGTTGTCGGCATACTGGAGTACCGGCAGACGGCTGGGAGCGTGGAGGGTGAAGACATAGAGTCCATCCAGACCACGTGCGGAGGCAGTCTCGGCGGCCGTGGCTATGGAACTTTCGGGCAGACCTGCCAGGTCAGCCTTGTCATAAACGATGATGGAGAAGTCGTTGGTGGCTTTCAGCAGGTTCTTGGTGAACTGCATATACAGCTTGGAAAGTTCGGCGTTGATGCGCACCAGCTCCTTCTTGTTCTCGGGGGAGAGGGCCGCGCCCTGCTCGGCGAACTGGCGGTAGTATTTCTCCACCAGGCGTTTCTGCACCTTGTTGAGCTTGCTCTTCTTGAGACCCTCTTTCAGGGTCTTGATGCGCTGGAACAGGGGCTCGCAGAGAGATACCTCGTTGCCGGCTTCGTCCAGCATGGGGATGATTACCTCGGCGGCCTCGGAAAATTCGGGAGTCTTCATAGCCGAGTCATAGTGGTAGAAGACACCGGCCACACGCTCCAACGTGGGGGAGAGGTTCTCCAACGGCAGGATTGTGTTCTCGAAGGTGGGAGCCTCGGGGTTGTTGATGATTTTCTCCAGATTGGCGTGCTGCTCGGCTATGCCGGCCTTGACTGCCGGCAGGAAGTCGGCGGTCTGGATTTGCTCGAAGGGGGGAATCTCGTACTGAGTGGTGTAGGGTTTCAGAAACGGATTCTCGCGGGCCTGTGTGAAGACGGGTCCCGCGCATGCCATGGTCATGGCCACGGCTGCGGCTGTCAGAAATCGGTGCTTCATGTGATAAATGTTAATATTACAGTTCATTGTTTATGTCATTTCATTCGGTCGGGGTCAAGAGCGAAGAGCGCGGTCACGGGATAGTGGTCGGAACTCTTCAGGTCACCGCGGCTTACGGAATATGGGCGTAGGCCGCAGTCAGGCCGGTACATCACCTGGTCTATGTGGAAGAACATATGGCCGGCGTTGAAGGTAACCATCGGGCCGAGGGCCGTCCTGCAATAGGCATCCTCCAGGCCGGCGTCACGTATGGTCTGCCAGGCGTAGGAGCCTGGCACGTCATTGAAGTCGCCGCAGACAATCAGCGGACCGGAGATACCTTCGACTATGTCCCTTAGCTTGCGCGCGGCCATGGCACGGGTCTCGAAGGCGGTGCGCAGCTTGGCATACAGTGAAATCCCCTCCTGTCTGTTCAGCACTTCGCCCGGGTTGTGGCGCAGGCTGGAGGCTATGGTCTTTTGGCTTTTAGTCAGTTCGTAGGAGGGCAGATGCACGTTCAGCACATGCAGCGTATGCCCGTCTACAGTCAAGTGGTAGAGCTGGTAGTTGAAGTAGTTCAGGTCTTTATCCCGCAGGTGTGTGACCAGGGTTGCCGGATATTTGCTCAGAAGCACCTCCTCGCCATTCTCCGTGGAGATACAGTAGGGGTACCGGCTTTTCAGCGAGTCTGTCTGTTCGGCGCTGACGCGCTTGTCATAGAGCGCGTATTCTAAAGAGAACAGCTCTTGCAGGCATACTATGTCGGCGTCGCTGTCAAGTATATAGGTCAGTGAGCGGGAATAAGAATTACGGCTTGATTCCGGTCTTTCAATGTCCTGGAACCCTGCCACGTTATATGTGAGGAGGCGCAATACTTTCGTCCCCGGCTGCGGCTCGTCGGGAAAGCGCAGCGGACTCACTTCCGACAGGGTGGGCAGCGCCAGGAGCAGACATACGCCGCAGACTGCGGCATACACCTTGCGGCTCTGAAAGAAGAGCCATAGCAGGGATATGCCCAGACAGAGCAACCACAGCATAGGGAACACCAGACACAGCATGGAGGGGAGAGCCCAGGCGGCCGGGTCTATGTGTCCGGCCCACGCACCTGCGAGCATGGCCGCGAAGAGCATTGCTGTCAGCGCCATTGCCGTCAGTCTGCCTGCCTTGCGTATTATCGGATTCTCTGAAGCCATCTGTCTTTGCTTTTAGCGAATTGCAGTTGCGTTCCGTATCATCATCTGGTCACTCTGCGGCTCAGTTCCTCCAGCTCGGTGCGCTCGGCACGTGTCAGGGAGTTGAAGCCGGAGGTATGTATCTTGTCCAGCAGCTCGTCCAGCCGTCGGGAGTCGGATTTCTCGCGTTCTACGGCATTGTGTGCCGGGACATCTGCGGCAGAGCGCATTTTCCGGAAGGGATTGCGTCTTCGGGGTTCCCTGCGGCGGGGCTGACGTTTCTTCCTCTTCAGGAAGAGAGCCGCCATAAGACCGTAAGCCACGCCCCCTATATGGGCTATCTCACCTCCGGTGTTGCCCCCTCCTAAACCGAGGAACGCCAACACTATCATCGCGACAGCCATCCACTTCAGTTTCACATCGCCCAGGAAGAACAGGTGAAGCGTATAGTCGGGCATAAGCAGAGCGGCGGCGCTCATCATCGCCAGCACCGAGGCCGAAGCGCCGAGGAGCAGCGAGGGCCCTCCGTAGAATGAGGGGAATAGCGGATGGCAGGCCATATAAAGCAAGCCTCCGCAAAGGCCGCCCCCTAAATACAGCCATGCCAGCTGCCGGTCGGCGAGGCGCTGAAGAAGTATTCCGCCGAACCATAGCAGCCACAATATGTTTATGAACAGGTGCAGGAAGTTCTCGTGCGTGAACATATATGTGACCAGCGTCCAAGGGGCATTCGTCCACATTCGTGCGGAGTCCGGCAGCTCGAACAGCAATGCCGGCGGCAAAGGCAGCGATACTCCCGCTTTCTGCATAAACGAGAGTGCTGCCATAAGCAGGAAGACAGCTGCATTTATGCCGGCAAGCCACATAAGTGCCCGGCTGCCACGGAATATCTCAGCGGTTCGGCCCATGCAGGATTCCTTTCTTTTTCCAATACAGGATTATGGGCAGCGCGAAGAGCATACCCCCCAAGTGGGCGAAGTGTGCCACTGTGCCCATGGTGCCGCTCATTCCGAAGAAGAACTCCAGCACCGCGTACCCGGCCACCATGTACTTTGCTTTGACAGGCACGGGGATAAAGAAGAAGTAGAGGGGCACGTTGGGGAATACGAAACCGAAGCCTAAGAGCAGCCCGAACACGGCACCGGAAGCGCCGATGGTGAGCATATTGTTGGTGAATCCCGCGAATCCTTCGGCGGCCTCGGCGGGGTGCGCCGCTATCATGGCCTTGGCTTCCTCAAGGTTTATATCGTTCAGTTCCGCGATGGCCTGCGCGTACTGTCCATGTACGTCGACCATCCATGTAAGTTCCTGAATCAGGGCCGCCCCGATACCGCAGACAAAGTAGAATATCAGGAAACGTCTGGAACCCCAGGTCCACTCCAGGATACGGCCGAAGGTATAGATGGCGAACATATTGAAGAATATGTGCATAAGTCCGGCTCCGCTGCCCAGGGGAGCCTGCAGGAACATATAGGTTATGGGTTGTATGGGGTTGAAATCCCGGGCGCTCCAATAGTGGAGGCCGAGATTGTCGTAGATGGTGTCTCCGAAGTCCGGCATGAGGCTGCACACCAGCCACAGCGCGACATTTATTATTAGCAGATTGAGTGTGACCGGTGGCAATTTCTGCCTGCTCACCCCATTTGCAGAGTTAAACATAACTTTATTTCTGTTTCTGTGTTAATTATAAAACGGCGGCATGGGAAAACCCGTAAGCCACAGCAACATCCTGACTGCAAAATTACAAAAATTTCGCGAAAATCAATGTTTGGAATCGCTGTGACGCCCGTTTTTTGCCACCTGGAAAGGTAAAATCAGACGATATTTCACCTTTTTTGACATTTTATCGCAAATTTATTTGCACGATACAATTCTTTGCGCTATATTTGCTGCAATATTTTTAAAGTACACTTACTTATGAACAGAACTGATTTAGTTAATGAAATCGCTGCTAAAGCCGGAATGAACAAAAACTCTGCCAAAGCAGCTCTTGACGCCTGTCTGGAATCTATTGCACAAGCTCTGGCTAATGAAGACAAGGTAGCCCTGCTTGGTTTCGGAACCTTCTCGGTACAGCAGAAAGAGGCCCGTACCGGTATTAACCCCCGCACAAAAGAGAAAATTGAAATCCCCGCACGCAAGGTCGTGAAATTCAAACCCGGCGTTGACCTCGGAAAATAAAACACTTTCCCCTGTTTTTTGTGCAGGACGTTATAGTCCTGAGATAAGAGAGGCTGTGTCCCGTGATTTCTTGTACGGACACAGTCTCTCCGCGTAATTCCGCTTTTATGTAAAAAAACTTTTTTGTATCTTTGCGTTATCAATTTAAATGCAAAGTAAAAATGAGCGATTCGGTAGTCGCACTTCTCGTTTTGAAATTCAAGCTGCGTCTATATTGTCTGCGCCTGCATGACAAAATCCAAGTTGCGTTTCCGACCCATAATTAACGTTTATATTTAAACAGCCTCTAAAATCCACTATCCCCATGAAGCGAGATAATACAGCTGCAGGTAGCGGGTCAGCGCTCCGTTATGCTATGTTCGTCCCATTGGCATTAATGATAGCGTCGGTGATTTCCTGTTGCTTCTCTTATTCAAATGCCAGACAAAATATCGCAGAAGACCTTAATGACGCTATGTTTGCGTTGGCTAAAGAGAATATGGAACTATGGACGCGCCCCGACACCATAGCCGCTATACGCCAAATGTATGAGACCACTCATAAGCCGCTGGTATATCAGGCTTCCGATGTCGATTTCAGAAATCCATCTCTGAAAGATGAGGCTTACTTTACTCTCGCGTTGGTGGATGACAAGAATGCTGTGCCTATAATTCGGGGTGACAAAATAGAATCTGATTCAATTATGCTTGTGCCGGAATGTATGGCCGAAGGGCTTGCGATACAGGTGCAGGGTTTTGCCGACTGTTCTATGGCATCCGTTTTAATCGCATCGGACCAGACATTTCCCGGGATTCTGTTTTTTATTTCAATTCTCTCGATGGTCTGGATGTTTATTCTGAAAAGAAAGGCTACCGAGATTTATGAGACAGGACTTGATGCCTCTCCCGCATCGACGCCGCTTGATGGCATCAGGCTTACCCCCATGCAGCGGCGGTTTGCTCAGATGCTTCTTGAGGCGCCGGATATGAGAGTCGATAAAAAAACTTTGTGCGAAACACTATGGGGCAATAAAAGCAACGCCGAGGAATCTCTTTATACTCTTGTCAGGCGTACTAAAGCCGCACTCGCCAAGGCTGATGTAGAGATTATATGCAACCGGGGCGACTCATACGAACTGCGGATAAATAGCTGACATTCAGCGATGTCAGAATTTGTCAGATAAAAGTCAGACAAGTTTTTCGGTCTGTGAGTGACATTTTCACTTGCTTTGCGGAAAAATTTGCAAAGCATGAAAGCTCAACTTCCAATTTCAATTCTGTCCGCTTTTTTTATATTCGGAAGCGGTCATGCGCAGAGTCAGGAAGCGACGGACAGCCTCACACGCGAGCTGCAAGAGGTTGTCGTAACCGCCAGACAGCCGGCGACAAAATTAGTCGGTTCCACACTTGTATCAATTATCCCCGGCACGACTCTTGCCGAACTTGGCACCGCTCTTGATGTGCTTGCGCAGTTACCGATGATTAAGGTGGCTGATAATTCAGTAAGCGTTATCGGCAAGAGCGATATCGAAATATTCATCGACGGGCGACCGATGCGGGACGGACAGGAGCTGTCGCAGCTGCTTTCTTCCAACTTAAAGAAAGTGGAATTGCTCATGGCTCCGGGAGCCGCTTACGAAAGCACCACCGGAGCGGTGCTTAAAATAACTACACGGCGTAATTTCGTACAGGGGCTGTCGTTTACCGACCGGTTCCAGCTTCAAAAGCGCCGCAAATGGTCCGTCATGGATTATCTCGGACTCGGTTACCGCACCGGCGGCTGGGAATTTTTTGTCAACGGAACCATAAACCGCAATAATTCACTGATTGGAGGCACGACAACTAACACTCTCGTCTATAACGGAAAGGAAACGGTTTTAGGCAGTATCCAAAACCGTTCTTTACTCACTGTGACAGGCGTAATCAAGGGTGGTTTCAATTATTCAAGCGGCTCACATTCATTCGGCGCATATTACCGTTATAATCCGGAACGCGGCGATTTCAACAATTCCGGCTCCGATTGGCTCAACGACATTCCGGCCTTAAGTCGTGAAATTGACAAGCATACAAGAGCCCGCAGTCATCTCGCATCCTTCTATTATGAAAATACTTTTGCTGAATCGTATCTTCTTCACTTTGACGGCGATTTTCGCAGCTCAAATGAAAAAAACGATGTCGCGACCACTTATCCCCAATCGGCTATCACTGCCGTCAACTCTACTGATGAACGGACTTCGACCCTTTGGGCCGGAAAACTATATCTGAATTTTCCTCTTTGGAAAGGAGATTTTACCGTCGGAACGCAAGACAGCCACACACTCTCTTCTCTGGATTACCGTATGCTGAACGCTTCCGTAAGCGAGTATATCCCGTCTTCGCTGACTGTCGCGCGGCAGACTTCCGCTGCATTGTTCGCTTCTTGGAGCCGTATGTTCGGCAAATTCTCCCTTTCGGCGGGTGCAAGATACGAGTATGTGGATTATGACTTCAGGATTGACGGCATACGAGACGAGGATGTCAGCCGCCGAGACCATCTGCTTACGCCCGACTTGTCGCTCGGTTATACGTTTGGCGAGGAATCGCAGATAAGCCTGAGTTATAAAATGGCGACAGTCAAGCCTCCGTATTCACAGCTTACAGGGACGCTCTATTACACGGGGTTGCACGAAATAGAGGGGGGCAATCCGGCATTGCATGACGAAAGAATGCACGACATTCAACTGTTCGGAATGTGGAAAGGATTCATGTTTCAGGTTGACTATACCCGTTCTCTCGAAACATACGCCTTTGTCAAGCAGGTGTATCCCGCCGATAATCTCCAGTTGCTCATGCGCCCGGTCAATATCGATGTCTCGGCATTGAAAATGTATACCGTATGGAGCCAGCCTGTGCGCCGATGGACTCCGAATGTCACGGTCGGTATGTATCGGCAGTGGTTACAGCTTGACAATAACCGATATGACAAGCCGGTATTCGTTTATTTTTTTGACAATACCTTTTCCCTGCCTCACGGGTGGGCGGTTACCGCCAATGTCAACGGCAGCTCGCAGGGCGATATGCACACCAACCGCTTCGGCGCATCATGGTTCACTATGGACGCATCAATAGGAAAGACATTCCTGGACAAGTCTCTGACCATCAAACTGTCTGCAACCGATATATTCAACACGGCAAACAACGACTGGACCATGAATACATACGGTGTGTTCGTTGACAAACGCCAAAGCTATGACCGCCGGGGAGTGTCCCTAGATATAATCTACGACTTTCAGCCCCGTAAGAGCAAATATAAAGGTTCATCGGCCGCTGAAGATGAAATGAAACGACTTTAAACAGCCTCTACTGACGCAGATGCGGGATAGAACTGACCGATAGGTATAGCCTTGCGGTCCCTTGGCCCGTTTGGGGAACGCGGATTCAGCGGCATTTTACCGGCTGTGTGTTTCCTGCCACTTTTTTCGTCATAAAACAATGGATATAGGGTTACCAGCTGCCGGTGGCTCCTCCTCCGCCGAAGGAACCGCCGCCGAAGCCACCTCCAATGGAGCCTCCTCCACCGCCGTGTCCGCCCATTCCCCCTATTATTATGGGGGCGGTGGCGGCTATCGGTATCTCGTACGGCACATTCTGCCGCTTGCCGCAGTGGCGACATTCGTACACCCTGACTCCGAGGCCCTTGCGTGTCGCCGTGGCCGGACGCTGGACAGTGTTGTAGAGCATGTGCATGGCCTTGGTGTGGCAGAAGGGGCACTCGCTGAACGATGTGTTAAGTATCGGGAAGGGGAAAATCTCGGTTGCCGCGCATTTCGGACACATCCATACATCGTAGTCCACGGAGTTTATTTTCTCCTCGGTGTCCTGTGCCTCGGACAGGTACATATTGTCTTCGTCTTCAGAGAGTTTGTTCATGCGTGTGCCGCAGACGTCGCATTTGCGCGGCTTGTTGCGGTAGTGACGGGCGGCCCAGCTCCGGAGCAGTACGCAGGGGATGCAGAGTCCCAAAGATAGAACGCACAGGACAACATTCATCACTGTGGAGGTGCCGTCGTGCAGTTCTCGGGCTTTCTCGTAGTCCGACTTGCGACGCAGATTCCAGAAAAGCCTTATGATTCCCGCATACATCCATATAGTGACAAATATTGGAATGAGCAGCAGGTACCAGATGTTGAAGTCTCCGGCACCGGATGTGTCGCTTTGGGGCGACTGTATTTCCTCGGCGGCCTCCGGGTCGGTCATTACCTGGTACAGTTTGTCCGAGAGGTCAGACACGGCATCGTTAATATCTCCGGTTTTAAGCGGCGGGATAATGGTCTCTTCGATGAGGCGGCGGCAGGCCACATCGGTAAAAATCCCTTCCAGCCCCTGACCGGGGTGTACGCGCACCAGGTGCCGGTCCATGTCGAATAGCACGAGCATGCCGTTGTCCTTGTCTTTTTTGCCTATGCCCCATTTGGAGGCAAGGCTTTGGGCGAATTCGAATATGTCGGCGTCGCCTATACTTGGCAGTATTACCACCGCCACTTCGGCCGTGGTGCTGTCCCGCAGCTCGCAGAGCCTCCGGTCGACGGCGTTCCGTGCTTGCTCGCTCATGAAGTGCGCCGGGTCGCTTACAAACTTGGTCCGGTCCTCTTTCTGCACATTGGGCACGTCGGACGGTGTGTAGATTTTCACGGCGTCGGCCATGGCCATAGCTATGGATAGGACCGCGAATAAGACAGCAGTCAGGTATCTTTTCATGTTCAAGAGTCTGTTTTAAACGGCGGGAAGGCTGGAGCCGTTGAGTTTGCGGAAAAGGTCAAGGGCGTACACGTCGGTCATGGCGCTGACATGGTCCAGCACGCTCTGTATGCGCCCGTAGGCGGTAAGCGCTTTGGTGTCATACTGCGAGGGCACCTTGTGCAACAGGAGTCGGGAAGCGTAGTCATCCGGACGTGTCACCGCCTCTATGAGCCTCAGCAGCAGGTAATTGATTATCCGGTGTCCGGCCAGTTCCACTTCCACTACTTCCGGGGCTGCGTATATGTAGGCGTATGCCGCCTTGGAACACTCCGCGTAAGCGTGAGCCACGTGCCTGTCGCGCAGATTGGAAAGCAGCGAACCTTTCAGTTCCCCTCGCAGTATGTCTCGTTCATTCTCCAGAAAGGTGTGGGCGCATCCCTCGGTGAGGACACCTATGGCGTTGGAGCGCAGATAGGCCACCTGTTCGTTGGGGTCGGTGACACGGCTCAGAGTGGCATGTACGCGTGGCGCGCGGTCCTGGGACACAAACCCCATAAGCAGTTCCAGGGTATCCGCGTGATTCAGGATTTTCAGTTTGTGCGCATCCTCTATGTCCATTATCTGATAGCAGATGTCGTCGGCAGCCTCCACGATGAACACTAACGGATGGCGCATGAAGCGTGTGGCTTCGGCATCCAGTGCCGGAATACCCAATTCATTCGCTATCTTGCGGTAAGTGTCCTGCTCCGAGGTGAAGAAACCGAACTTGCCGCCGGGGCCGGCCTGAAGCGAATTGTACGGATATTTGACTATGGAGGCAAGTGCCGAGTAGGTCATGGCGAAGCCGCCCGGCCTGCGTCCTGCGAACTGGTGGGTGAGCAGGCGCAGCGAGTTGGCGTTGCCCTCGAAATGGGTGAAGTCGCTCCACTCGGAGGCGCTCAGCATATCGCGAAGCCCGCGCCCCTCCCTTTCGCTGAAGAAGGTGGAGATGGCTTTCTCTCCCGAATGGCCGAAGGGGGGATTGCCCATATCGTGGCACAGGCACGCCGTGGCCGTTATGTCCCCCAGGTGGTGGAACAGCGAGGACCACTCTTCCTCCTTGTATTTATGTCGCAGCGAGTCGGCTACGGAATTGGCCATACTGCGCCCCACCGAGCTTACTTCAAGGCTGTGGGTAAGGCGGTTATGTACAAATATGTGCCCTGGCAAGGGGAATACCTGGGTCTTGTTCTGCAGGCGGCGGAAGGGTGAGGAGAAAATCATACGGTCATAGTCCCGTTGGAAATCCGAGCGGGACCTGCTCTCCGGGTCGTGGTACTCCTCGAGACCCAGGCGCTTGCTTGAAATAAGTCGCTCCCAGCGCATGGCATGAGGAGTGACGTTCTTCTCAGAAACTTTATTGTCCATATACCTTGCAAAAATACAACAAAATTCTCAATCTGCGAAATATAAAAGTGCGATAGGTCAATCCCGGAAGATTCGGGGGCAAAGTACAGAGGTGGTAGGTGGGATTGGCAGGTGACCTGCATTTGCAGTACCCGGCTATCTCGGTCTGATATACAATATTTGAGAGGCGGGGGCGTTATTTTAGTGATGAGACTTCCAGAGCCTTCACATATCAATCTGCAATGCGGATTTCCGGCTTATTGGCGCCGGATGACATTCAGGCGTATATTTACTGCGTTGCTGCTGTGCCTTTGCGCTTTTTCGGTGTCGGCGCAGCGCAACGACTTCGTGGGTAACCGCCTGTATGCCGACCAGAAGAGGTGGCACTTGGGTTTCTCCGTGGGTATGCACTTTCAGGACCTTAAGTTTACCCACAACGGGTACACCACTCCCGAGGGTGAGAACTGGTATGCCGAGGTGCCCTCTTACAGCCCCGGCTTCTGTGTGAATGTGCTGGCCGACCTGCGTCTGCACAAGCATTTCAACCTGCGCCTCAGCCCCGGTATGTATTTCGGCAACAAGACGGTGCATTTCCGCGAGAATATTTCCGAGGCGGTGGAGAAGCAGGACGTGAAGAGCGCTTACGTGGTGCTGCCGCTGGACCTCAAGATTTCCGGCGAGCGCTACAAGAATGTGCGCCCTTACGTGACCTGCGGTGTGATGGGCACCCTGGATGTGAGCAAGAAGCGCAGCGACTTCCTGCAGTTCAAGAGCACGGACGCCTACCTCACAATAGGCATGGGCTGCGACTTCTATCTCCCCTTCTTCAAGCTGAACCCGGAAATAAAGTTCTGTTTCGGTCTTACCGATGTGCTGAGGCATGACCGTCCAGACTTGGCGGACGACCCCTCGATGATGAAGATGACCGAGTCCTTGAGCAAAGTGAAGAACAATATGGTGGTCCTGACATTCTATTTCGAATAACCCCGACCGGTGGCAACCTCTTTTACATTTAATTTGAAAAAGCTGATTCACATATTGATGTGCCTGGTCTGCATGGCTACGTCGTGCGGAAGCGCCCGCGCTCAGAACGCGGACCCTCTGTTCTCGCATTATTACCAGATGCCCACCCTTTACAATCCGGGAGCCACTGGCAATTCGGACTATCTGCGCATACGCGGCGGCGCCCGCCTGCAGTGGATAGGTATAGACAATGCCCCGAAGTCTTTTACCGGAACTGCGGATATGCCTGTCAAGATAGGCAAACGGCGCATAGGCGTGGGAGCGGCGGTGTCGCAGGAGGGTATCGGTCTCTTCTCCAATCTTGACCTGGGCATCCAGGCATCCTACAAGATTAGACTCTTCAAGGGTGAACTGAGCATAGGTGTGCAAGGGTCTTACTATAGCTCGGCTTTCAAGGGAAGCGAGGTCAAGCTGCCTGACGGGGACGACTACCACGAGAGCGACGAGGCTATCCCTACCCAGGACATATCCGGCAACGCCTTCGACCTGGCCGCCGGCCTCATGTTCAATCACCCTAAGTTCTATGTGGGTGTATCGGGCCGCCATCTGTTGGCTCCCACCATCAGGATGAGCCTGGAGGGAAGCGAGAACTCCGAAAGCCAGGAGTATGAAGTCCCGATAGACAGGACCTTATATTTTACCGCCGGCAGCAATATTCCGCTAAAAAATACGTTATTTGAATTGCAGCCCTCCCTGATAGTGGTCACCGACCTTACCGACTTCACCGGCCAGGTAGACATGCGTGCGAGATATAACCGTATGTTCAGTTTCGGGGTGGGATACCGATGGAAGTCCGGCATAAATGTGAGTCTGGGCGCCGAGTTCAAGAATTTCTACCTGGGTTACAGCTACGAATATCCGCTCTCGGCCATAGCCAAGGCCTCCTCCGGCAGTCATGAGATAGTGGCCGGATACTCGCTGAAGCTGGACTTCTCGCAGAAAAACAAGAACAGACACCGCTCCATACGCCTGATGTAAAGGTATGCGGCACAAAATGGATATACAAGCAAACACACGCTAAAAAATATGAAACAGACACTGAAGACATATCTGCGCAGTCTCCCCACAGGCAGCAAGAACCTCACATTGTTGTTGGGAGGTATGACTCTGGGGGCGATAGCCCTGTCATCCTGCATGGCCACGCGAGGCAGCTCGGCGGGCGGCGAGGTGACCGGAGTGGGCGGCGCCGTGTATACCGAGCCCACGCCTTACGGCATGGTGCTCGTGGACCGAGGGGCCTGGAAAATGGGTCCTGCGAAGGATGACAGCGTGTGGGGCATCAAGGCCGACCCCAGGGGGGTGAGCGTCGATGCCTTCTGGATGGACGAGACGGAGGTCACAAACAGCAAGTACAAGCAGTTTGTGTTCTGGGTACGCGATTCCATTATCCGCGAGCGCCTGGCGGACCCCGCTTACGGCGGCAACGAGGAGTTCAAGATAGAGGAGGACAAGGAGGGAAATCCCGTCAAGCCCTACCTCAACTGGAACAAGTCCATACCCTGGCGCAACGCCAACGAGGACGAGCAGCGCGCCATAGAGAGTGTGTACCGCACCAATCCCATTACCGGACGTCGCGAACTTGACCCCACCCAGCTCAACTATCGTTACGAGATATACAACCACACCGCAGCCGCCCAGCGCCGTAACCGCCTGGACCCCACGCGCCGCGACTATAACACCGACCATGCCGTAAGCACCGAGCTGCCCACCATCAGCAAGGATACCGCCTATTTCGATGACGAGGGCCGCATAGTGCGTGAGACCGTGACACGTCCTCTGACCGGCGAATATGACTTCCTGAACACCTATATAGTGAATGTCTATCCGGACACCACCTGTTGGATAAACGACTTCGAGAACGCATACAACGAGCCTTATACCCGTATGTACTTCTCCCACGCCGGATACAACGATTATCCGGTGGTGGGCGTGAGCTGGGACCAGGCCAACGCCTTCTCCAACTGGCGTACCGACTTCCTGCGCCGCTCTCTGGGCCGCGAGGGCGTATATGTGGAGCCTTACCGCCTCCCCACCGAGGCTGAATGGGAATTTGCGGCCCGCGCCGGCAACTCCGAGAGCTCTTACCCCTGGGAGGAGATGCTTCCTATGGACGAGCGAGGCTGTTTCTATGCCAACTTCAAGCCCCTGGAGGGAGATTTTATCCGCGACGGCCATCTTATCACCGCACGTGTCGGCACCTATGCCCCCAACGATTTCGGCCTCTTCGACATGGCCGGCAACGTGAGCGAATGGACCTCCACGGCATACACCGAGTCCATAAACAAGATGACCTCGGACATGAATCCCGAATACCGCTATGACGCCGCCATAGAGGACCCCTATAAGATGAAGCGCAAGATAGTGCGCGGCGGTTCCTGGAAGGATGTGGCCCACAATCTGCGTTCCGACCTCCGCCAGTGGGAGTACCAGAACGAGCAGCGCTCCTATATAGGATTCCGTAACGTCCGTTCACAGGTGGGATTCGCCCGTGGTACCAAGAACAAAAACCGTAAATAACCACTTACACATACACCTCAACCCTAAGAAGCAACTCCAACATGGGAAAAATCAGAAAATTCGGCAATTTCATAGAACGCTTCCTGCATGGCGCGAAAGGACAGCGGTTCTTTAACTTCGCCTACTCCATAGGCGCCGCCATCGTTATATGGGGCGCGCTCTTCAAAATACTTCACCTGCCCGGCGGCAGCACGTTGCTCTGCATAGGTATGGGTACCGAGATTGCGATGTTCGTACTCACGGCTTTCGACCGTCCCCCCAAGGACTATGCCTGGGAAGAGGTGTTCCCCGTCCTGGACAGTCATGACGCCGAGGACCGTCCGGACTTCGAGAACGGTACCGGTGTGGCCGTGCGCCCTGAATACGCGCAGCCTTATGAGGGTGTCCAGGCACCGCAACGGGACATCACGGCCGGAATGGCGCTGAGCGAGGAGGATACCGTCTCGCTGCGCGAAAGCATAGGTAAACTCGCCGCCGCCTCCGACCAGCTTTCCCAGATGGCTGAACTTACCTCCGCCACCAGGAATTATCTGGACTCCATCTCAGGCATAGCCGACCAGATGCAGGCATTGCGCGCCACCACCGAGCAGCTTAACACTGTCTCCACCACTCTGCTGCGTTCCTATTCGGCCATAACGGAGAACAGCGAGAACATACAGCAGTCTTCAGGCGGATACGTGGAGCAGATGGAGGCGCTGAACAGAAATGTCTCCGGCCTGAACACCATCTACGAAATCCAGCTCAAGAGCATTGCCTCGCAGCTTGACTCGATAGACCGTGTGAACCGTGGACTGAAAGATATACGCGACATGTACGAGAAGAGCGCCAACGAAAGTTCCCGTTACTGCGAGGAGACGGAGAAGATGGCCCGCTACATGAAGCAGCTCAATTCCGTATATGAGAAGATGATAACCGCCATGACCATCAATATGTACAACCCCATGATGGGCGGAGGCGGTCAGATGCCCCAGAGCGGCTCAGTAGAAAACCCGTTTGCCGGTCCGGCGGACTCTAAAGCATAATCCCGACATGGCAGGAGGAAGCAACAATGTAGCAAGGATGTCTCCCCGCCAGAGGATGATTAACCTGATGTATATCGTCCTGACGGCAATGCTGGCGCTCAATGTCAGCAGCGACGTTCTGAACGGTTTCGCCCAGGTGCAGACCGGCCTGCAGCGTACAAGCCGCGACATGAGCGAGAAGAACCGCGCCCAGTACCGGTATCTCGAGGACCTTTACCGTCAGAATCCCGACGTGGTGGGTCCCTGGATGGAGAAGGGCATCAAGGTGCGTGCCCAGAGCGACACGCTCTTCAACGAGCTGGAGAATCTGAAGGTGATGATAGCCCGACAGGCCGATGGCCCGAAGGCCGATTATATGAATCTGGTGAATCAGGATGACCTGGAAGCGTCAAGCGTGGTCATGCTCGACCCCATAAGCCAGCGCGGCAAGAAGCTGCGCGAGCACATAGACGCATATCGCTCTTTCATCCTCACGCAGATTTCAGACCCCGAGAAGAAGAAGGCTGTGGCCAATATGCTGAGTACCGGCGTGCAGAAGCGTCCC
The DNA here is from genome assembly GCA_900547755.1 of uncultured Bacteroidales bacterium. GTDB lineage: Bacteria > Bacteroidota > Bacteroidia > Bacteroidales > Muribaculaceae > Lepagella. The sequence continues at coordinate 25,461 of URIC01000009.1, read as the reverse complement.
GGCATAGAAGCGGCGGTCTCGTGGGAACAGTCGAACTTCGAGAATATGCCCACGATAGCCGCAATCACCTACCTGACGCACTTGCAGAACAACCTGCGTCAGGTGGAGAGCGAGGCCTTCACTTCGGTAATAAACTCCATAGATTATGGCGACGAGATTCCGCCGGATGTGGTGATGGCCAACGAGATGAGCGCCTACGTAATCCCCCATACCACAATGGTGATGTCCGGCGGACAGTATGAGGCCGACATCGTGCTGGCTGCGGTGGACTCCACTTCCAGACCCCGTGTATATGTGGGCGGCCGCGAGATACCTCACGGCAAATACCGTTTCTCTGCGAGCGGCCTGGGCGAACATACATATTCCGGATACATAGAAGTGGCGAAGCACGACGGCACGTTGAGCAAGTTCCCCTTCAAGTCCACGTATACGGTCATAGAGCCTATGGCCACCATCTCGCCCACGATGATGAATGTGCTGTATGCGGGTATAGACAACCCTATCAGCATCTCCGCTCCCGGTGTGCCCATGAGCTCCATCAACGCCACTATCTCCAACGGCTCGCTGGTGCGTAACGGCAACACATGGACAGCCCGTTCCTCTTCCGTAGGTTCGGAGGCCGTGATTTCAGTGAGCGCCACGCTGGAGGGACGTAGCGTCAATCTCGGCTCCATGACTTTCCGCGTGCGCAAGCTGCCCGACCCGTTGGCATATATTCCAATCCAAAGCGGCGGCAATGTGGTACACTATAAGGGTACGCCGCGCCGCATTTCCAAAGCCGCGCTGATGAGCGCCCCCGGCATAGCCGCCTCACTGGATGACGGAATCCTGAACATAAACTATCAGGTGGTCTCCTTCTCGACCATAGTGTTCGACTCCATGGGCAACGCTATTCCCGAGAACAGCGCGGGTGCCTCTTTTTCGGCCCGGCAGATAGAGAGCTTCAAACGCCTTAAACCCGGCAAGCGGTTCATAATCTCCAACATCAAGGCCAAAGGCCCTGACGGTATTACCCGAGACGTTCCTCCCATAGAGGTGATGCTTAACTAATACAAGACACAGACAATGAAGATATTACGTCCCATAATAGCAGCAACGATAATCCTGGGCGCCGCCATAGGCATGGCGCAGGTAGAGAGCGGTTCAGGTGTCACACGACGCACCGGTAAAGACCGCAAACGCCGTGGGCAGACCGAGGCGGATGCCGGTGTCAGAATCACCGACAGGATGCAGAACTTCTTTGACACCAAGGGACCTCACGACGCGGACCTGTCCTGGATGAGGGTGATTTACCGTCAGATTGACCTGAGCAAGGATGAGAACGCGCCACTGTATTTCCCTGAGGATGTGGTGGACGGTAAGGAAAACCTGTTCCGTCTGATGCTGCGTCTGGTAGTGGACGGCAAGGTGCCCGCTTACGAATACCTGGACGGACGCGAGGTGTTTACCGATAAATACCGGGTGAACGTGCCCGAGATGCTGGACCGCTTCGGCATCTATTACAAGTCCGCCGGTTCCGGCAAGAATGGCGGTATCACTATCGAAGAGGCCGATGTCCCCACCAATCAGGTCCTGAATTACTACATTATCGAGAAGTGGGAGTTCGACAAGCGTTCCAATGAGATGAAGACCCGTGTGGAAGCTATATGTCCGGTGCTGAACCGCTACGGCGATTACGGCGACGAGAACCGTTACCCCATGTTCTGGGTGAAGTTCGACCAGCTACGTCCTTATCTGGCGCAGCAATATGTCTTCCTTACCGACGACAACAATCTCCCCCTGTACAGCCTGGACGATTACTTCAATCTCGGTTTCTACAAGGGGGACATATATAAGACGCAGAATATGCGTAACCTGGCTCTGGTGCAGATGCACCCGGACCCGGACGACCTGAAGCATGCCCAGGACAGCATAGAACAGCGCCTTCGCGCTTTCGACAAGGACCTTTGGGTGCCTACCCGCGAAGAGTTCCTGGCCGAACAGGAACGTAAGGCCGAGCTGGAAGCCGCTGCCGCCGCCAATGATTCCACCGAGGTGGCCGAGCGTCAGGACTCCGAGGAGCACAAATCCGTGCGGACCAAGCGCGGCTCTACCACCAAGAAGAAGAGTTCGGCACGCAGGAAGAAACCCGCCCGTTCCAAAGTGAGCAGTTCTGAACCCGGCCAGCCCAATTCTTCCGCAGAGAAGTCTGTGCGTCGCCGCCGCAAATAACGCGGCATCCTTCCGAATATAGTTTTTTGGTATAAAATAGGCTTAAGACTTAAAAACCCAACCATTCTATTTTTCAACAGATGAGGAGGTCATCCGGTGTGAACCGGGTGGCCTCTTGTTAAAAGGTCATATGTCAGTCCTTAAGTTCGGGCGGTATGCGTCGGGAGAGCAGTGAGAAGACGATTACGAAAACGGTTACGCCGGCGTACACCAAAGCTGTGGAGTGCAGTATGTCGCCCAAGCCTGTGAGGGGAGTGGCGGCGGCTCCGAAGGCATAGCCCATGACTCCCAGGATAGCGGAAGCGCGTCCGGCATCCTCCCTGCCCTCGTTCATGGCCAGGGTATTGCTCATTGTGAAGATAAGGCCCAGGCAGAACAGCATCAGGCAGTTCAGAATCTCATAGAGCCAGAAACTGTCGGCCATGTAGAGCGCGCATACCTGAGCGGCCACTGCCATACCTACGCCCCAGGAACCATATACACCTGCCTTTTTCAGCATCCGGAACTTAAGGGCAATCATGGAGCCGGCGGCTACGAACAGGGCATTTCCACCCATAAATAGCCCGAAAGCCACATCCGAGTACCCGAAGTGCGTCTGCATTATAAAGGGCGCGGAGGCTATATAGGCGAACAGGAGGCCGAGGGCGGCCCCCTTAAGCAGCACATGGACTATAAAACGGGATTTGACTATCAGCGACCGGTATCCTTCGAAGGCTTTCCATAGGCTCTGCCTGTACCTACGTTCAGAGGGCAGCGTTTCTTTCAGCTTAGTGTTTATAAGCAGCATCAGCGCGGCCATAAGCGTCAGACAGACAAAGATGCTGCGCCATCCCAGCCAGTGGGTCAGCAAGCCTCCGAGGACCGGTGCGGAAGCGGGCGCTATGCCGTTTATGGCGCCGATGAGAGCCATCGTCTTTGCCAGCGTACGCCCGTAGGTTATATCGGCAGGCATCGTGCGGGCCAGGAAATACCCTGTGCTCGCACCGATGCCTTGCACCAGCCGGCAGCATATAAAGAAGTGTATGCCCGTGGCGAAAACCGATGCCGTACCTCCGGCAATGAATATGAGCATACCTGCGTTGAGTATCCCCTTGCGGCCATACTTGTCGCTCACCGGACCGAACACTATCTGGCCTATGGCCAGGCCAATCATTCCGAAAGAGAGTCCGAGCTGGCAGGTGGAGGCGTCGGTATGGAAATAGCGTGTCATTTCCGGCAGGGCCGGGATGTACATATCGTTGACGAAAGAGCCGAACATACTCAGCGCCACCATAAAGAGGATGAAGAACCAATAGTAGGAGGCTCCGAGACCGGCGTATCTGTCTTGTGCGGGAGGTGTGTCTGTCATAGTGTGGGAATAAACAGCCTCCCATCATTGAGAGGCACATTTTTACAACCCCCGGAGAGCCGATAAAGTTCAACGGCGCATTAGAGCGCGGACAGCAAACCACACGTGGCGCAGCAGGGTGGGCAGTGTGCCGTAGTAGCGGCACATTATGTGGTAACGCTCTTTCAGGGAGGCCTTGTGGTTCTGGTCCGTGAGGCCTTCAGTAAGGTAGTCTATGGCTATGGTGCGGAGGTTGACGCACCTCTCGGGCGAGGTGGCCTTCAGACAGCGCAGACACCATTCATAATCGGCCGAGAAACGGTATCGCAGGTCGTATGCGGGAGCCAAAGAGCGGCGCACGCAGAAAGCCTGGTGACATACCAACATCCCGGAAGCGAAGCTGCGGAAGGTGAGACGCCCGGGTACACTCAGGTGTCGCGGGCCAAGCACTCTGCGCCCGGAGTCCACGAGCCGGGTGTCCGCATAGATGATGTCTGTGCCGTCTGTGGCTGCTTGTGCGTAAAGCGCCAGAGTGCCGGGTGTGGAGAATGAGTCGCCGGCGTTCAGGAAAACGATGAAGCGGCCTCGCGCTTTGGCCAGCCCTTTGTTCATGGCGTCGTAAAGGCCCTTGTCCGGTTCTGAGTATATGGTGCGCCGCTTGTTGGCGGCTTTGCGTGCTGTCTCCACGGTGCTGTCTTTGCTGGCTCCGTCAATTATCAGGTGCTCATAGTCGGTGAAGGTCTGACTGTCCACGGAGCGTAGTGTGGCAGGCAGGGTCTCTGCTGCGTTGAAAGTAATGGTGACTATCGAAAAAAGCGGCTCGTTCATATAAGCGCAAAATTACGAAATTCATTCGGCACAGGCAAATGCCGGGGCACGTGTTATTTAGATTGAATCCAAATTTAACGGGTTTGCGGGGTATTTGTTTGGCCGATTGGGTTAGTTGCCCTAACTTTGCACACACAAAAACAGAATCTAATCACTATTTTAACTTTTCAAAATTATGGCTTACGTAATTGGTGACAACTGTGTGGCTTGTGGTACTTGCCAGCCCGTATGCCCCGTAGAGGCTATCTCCGAGGGCGAGATTTATCACATTGACCCCGATACCTGCATTTCCTGCGGCAGCTGCGCCGAGGTTTGCCCCAGCGGTGCAATCTCCGAGGGCTAAGCGACTCAGCACACAAAACACAAGATGTCCGGAAATCCGCAAGGGTTTCCGGACATCTGATTTATGTCAGCGGTGCAGGAGCTTGACCAGGGCTTTGACGAAAGGGATACTCAGCAGCAGGGCTGCGGGAATCGTGAGCCACAGCGGGAGAATATCCATGCCCGTAAGGAACAGGACGCAGACGGCGAAGCTGAGCAGGGAGAGACGAATGACAGAACCGCTTAGACGCAGACCGTAGCGCCGGTAGTAGACTGTCCCTGTTAAAAGCATATAGACAATGTACCAGAGTATGTATGCCACGCCGAGTCCGGTGAATCCCCATGAGCTGAAGGCATACAGGCAGAGAGGTACGCTTACGAGCGCGTCCAGTCCTTCGGTGAGTATGTAGATGCGTCCGTCTCCTTTGGCCACGATGCAGTAAGCCATGCACCAGCTTATGGCTTTGGGTATGCTGCTGAGTGCCGCCCAACTGACAAAGGGGATAATGGCGAAGAAATCGCGGCTGTAAAGCAGGGCTATCACCGGTTCTCTGAGCAGAATAAAGAGCATCAGAAGGGGGGTGAGTACCAACAGCAGGAGTATCGTCTCGTGGTTGACGAATACCTTGAGGCGGTAGGAATGTGTGTCGTTGGCAGCCACGCGGGGGTAGAACTCCATGCCTATGGCGGTGAAAACGAGTCCTATGTAACGGACCACAAGAGTGTCGCCGGCCTGTACGAGACCCACTTCGGCGGTGGAGGATATGCCGTTCAGTATGCCGATGAAGACAGTGTGGGCGGTGGAGGTGATGAAGGTGGCAATGGCCATGCACAGGCCGAGCCTGGCAAATCCTTTCCCTTGTTGCCAGATTTGCCGCAGACTTATGGATTCGCTTGTGCGTGGAGGTCTTAGGCGTACGATGCCGAAAGCCGTGGCCATGGCGGCGGCGTACACCAGTATGCTGAGTACCACGCCGGTATTGCCGCATAGATATAAGAGGGGGATGGAGGCGGCGAGTCCGGAAAGAGTGCCCCACAGATTCGCGGAGGCTATGGCTTTCATTTTCCCGGAGCCTTGCAGCAGCGCCTGCTCGCCTCCTATGATGGCGTTCAGGAACATGGCTGCGGATAGGAGCAGGAAACCCCAGGCGCCGGAGTATGTGCCGAAGAACCACTTGCCGAGAGGAAGAGAGAGTGTGGCCATTACAGCGGCGCCGAGCAGGCCGGAGAAGAGGCTCCACCGTCTCACCGTCTTGACGATAGAGGCGAGTCGCGAGGGATGCTGGCCTTGGGCCGCCACATCGCGCACGGAGCTCTGCCTCAGTCCCATGTCGGTAAAGGTGGCTATGTTGTCCGTCACGCTCTGGTAGATGCCGAAAAGGCCGACACCGGTAGCTCCCAACCACAGGGTGACGAGCTTCATCTTCACGATGGAGCAGAGTATGGATACCATCTGCAGGCCGGAGAAGAGGCTCATCAGCTTCAGTATACGCAGGGTCAGACTATCGCTCCTTCTTGTCATGGTCAGCTTAGTGTCAGAGTATAGCGCTCGTATGCGACACCGGTGCCTCCCATTGAAAACTTCTGATTGAGCAGTCCGGAGTTCAGGAGCCGGCCACCTTGTTCGTTTGAGGTCCCGAAGTCGAAATAGGCATGGTCTGCGAATACTTCGGTGAGCAGATGGTGGTAGAGGGCGGTGAGGTAATAGTAGCGGCGGGCTTTCGGGGTGGTGGCGCCGTATTGGGAATGTGCCACTATGCCGGTGTCGTATATGCAGACACCGGCCTGCACTCCTTCAGAGTCGGAGAGAGTGAACAGCCGTATGTTGTCAGGGAATATCTGAGCCAGTCGTCGTATTTCGGCCAAAGTGTGGACCGGCGTGGCGTCGTGTCGCTCCCGCAGGCAATCTTGCAGAATCTCCCAAAAGGGCGCGAAGTCGGGTGTCTCGCGTATGGAGATGTCGTGTTTCAGCGCTTTTTTCAGCTGCTGACGCTTGCTCATATTGAATTTCCAGGGGAGCCGCAGGTCTATTGCCGAGGAGAGATTTACCGCCGTAAGTGAAAATCCGCATCTCCACAGGGCGTAGAGGTCCTCCTGAGAGGGAGTCCGGGAGTAGATGTGGGGCAGAGGTTTGTAGTCTATGGCTTTGTATCCCATATTACGGCAATAGTCTGTCCACAGTCCGAACAGCTCCAGCAGGGCGGCTCCATCCAGGTGCGAGGGGGGGAGAATCCAGCCTCCGTAAGTTAGCCCCGCATGGGTGGAGAGGGTGCCGTCGGGCAGCAGGCAGGCGGGCAGCAGGGCGAGCGGTCTGCCGCCACGCAGCGCCACGAGAGAAGCGTCCCGGAAACGGTCCGAGTGATAGTCCATGTAGTCCCTCTGGAAAAGGAAAGTGCCGTTGCGCGAAACTCGCACGAACTCATCCCATTGGCGGGAAAAGTCGGGGGTGTACGGCTCGAAGGTGTACCGGGGACCTGTCATCTTATCCATTGTTCGGGGTTTAGTTTTTCTCGGTTCTTGTATATCTCGAAGTGGATTGTGGTGCGTCCGCCCGCATCGTCGTCGCTGACCAGCCTGCCAAGGGCCTGTCCCTGTTTCACGCTCTGTCCCTTGCTCACTTGTGGTTTGCCTATGTTGCCATAGACAGTGTAGTAATCTCCGTGGCAGATTATGACCACGGTAGAGTATCCGGGTACCACATACACACCTGTTACGGTGCCGTCGTACACGGATTGGGCGGAAGCGCCGGCCGACACTATCGCGTCGATGCCGGGATTGTCGAACATTACGTCTGGGAGGTCGGGCAGGGCATGACGGCCGAAGCGGCTGTATATACTGAAATTGCCGCTTACGGGGCGTGGAAGCGAACCTTTGCAGGCGGCGAAGCCGGAGTGTCCCGCAGAAGCGGGTGCCGGAGCGGGCCTGGCTTCGGCAGCGGGTCTGGCTGTGCCCGTGGACGAAGTCTTCGGGGCTGTCGAGGGTGCGGCGGTGGCGTCGTCTTGCTGTTTGCGGGGCTTGCGTCCCCGGGCTACGGCGTATTCGTTGCCCGAAGGCTGCTTTACGCTCTCGTTCTTTCGGGATTCGGGTTTCTTGGTCTGTTTTTTCTGAGTCGGTTTCTTTTTCGTCTTATCCGCCTTGGCTGTCTGTTTCTTCTTTTGGGCGGCCTCCTTTTTTTGTGCCTCGGCCTGTTCGCGTGCAGCCTTTTCGGCAGCCGCTTTCTGAAGCGCGGCTCTTTCGGCTTCGGCTTTCTCCCGGGTCTCTCTTTCCCGTGTCGCTTTCTCGGCAGCCGCTTTTTCGGCAGCCGCCTTTCGGACTGCTGCTTCCCGGCGGCGCTGTTCTGCCGCCCGCGCCTCTTCCTGCTCTGCGGCTATCAGGGTCATCACTTGTGCGGAAAGAGCATTGGCTTCGGCTTGCTTGAGAGCGAGATGTTCGCGCAGGGCATCGCCGTGTGCGCGCAGGTTGCGCACCGCCTCATCCTGGGCGGAGTGCTTTGAGGCCAGTACCTGTCGGGCCTGCTCCTGCTGTTTCAGATTTATGGAGAGCTGCTTCTGACCGGAGGCCAGCTGATTGTTGAGGTCGGCAAGGCGTGCTATCTCACCCTTTATTTCGGTCTCGCGGCGCTCTTTCCACATGGAGTATTTACGCATATATCGCATACGGCGCCATGCCTGATAGAAACTTCCGGATGCGAATATGTATGCCAGCGGGTTGGCGCGTTTACGGGCTATACGCATCTTTTTGATGGTGGCTACATAGCGGGTTCGGAGGTCGGCCAGTTTATCTTCGCATTTGCTTATGTCCGCCTTGCATTTGCCTATGTCTGAATTGAGCTGTTTTTCGCGCGTATGGAGGTCGGCCACACGTCGGTTCTGCGCGTCGATGTCCAGCTCCAGTGTGTTCAGTATCGCCAGGTTCTGCCGCACCGCCTCTTCGTTTTGTTCTATCTGTCGCTGTGTGAGGCGTATCTCGCGGTTTACGGACTGTTCCTTCTTTTTGACCTGCGCGGAAGTCTCCCGGGGCAGCTTCTTGCCTCCTTTTTTCTTATTTGAGTGTTTGGAGGCGGTCTTCCGGGCGTTCTGTTTTTTTTCAGAACCCGAGGCGGATACGATGCCGGGAGTTCCGACGGCAAAAGCCAGGCACAGGCAGAGAGCCGGCAGGAGCCTGTATGTATGGGAGAATTTCATCGTCAATTAGTCAGGGTGTCTGAAAAGGTGCTGTATGGCAACGGAATCACTTGAAGGAATCAAGCAATCCTTTGAAGTCGGTTTTGCTCCACTTGGGATTGATTCCGATTCGCGAGAGCGGCGTGGGAGAGAAATCCGGAGTGCTGAGGGTGACATTTAAAGGCACGCTCTTGTTCTTCATCCGGATAGTTATGTCCAGGTCCGTATCGCCGTTCTTCAGATGGTCGAAGTATGCCGAACATTCGTATCGGGCATCAGCGGAGACGGCGGCCATAAGCAGCATCTGTCCGTCCGGCCGTAGGGTGAAGCCGTATTCGATGTCCGGGTGCTTCTGCAGGGGGCGCAATACCCATGTCTCCTCGGAGCCGGGCGAGACCTCCGTCTGAGAAACGTTGTCGCGGCTCAGAGTGCCGAAGCCGAGCATGAACACACGTCCCAGCAGGAGGTCCTGGATGTCGTTGACCGTAGCCCCGAAGCGGGAAAGGCAGGAGGTTATGGACTGTTTCCAGTAAGTCTTGGCCCGTTTGTTGACTATCAGTATAGAATCGGTGTCAATCTCCATGCGTCCCACTTCGCCTAACAGAGGGGCACTCATGCTCATGAGCAGGACGGAGTCGCGGACCATATAAGTCTTCAGATTCAAGGAGACAGGCAGGCCGCTGATGCGCATTTTGCCTTTGACGCTCGCCTTCTGCCACGGAGTATAGGAGTCGGCCACAGACCTGACCAGGGACTTGCCGTTGTCTGTCGCGGGGGCAGTGGCATCCGGCGTGCCGGAGACCCGGGCTGACTGACGGGATGCCGCGCAGGAGCCGTGCGCCACCGATATGAGGAGTGCTGTAAGCACAGACGCGAGAATCTTATTCATCGATGTAACTTTTAGTCTTGATTTTCTTTTTTACTATTTCCAGAGAGGGGTCGAGTCTCAGGGCTTCTTTCCACATCTCCACAGCTTCGTCCGGCTTTCCGCTTTTGAAGAGGATATCTCCGTAATGCTCGTAATAATCCGAGGACAGGTCTTCGGGGTCGGCGACATTGTCGATAGCCTTTTTTATGGATTCCAGCGCCTCGGTGTATTTGCCTTGACGGAATAGGATATATGCGTAAGTGTCCAGGATGAGCGGGTTGTCGGGTTCCTTCTCCAAAGACTTAAGAATCATATCGTAGGCTTTTTCAAGGTCTCCTCCTTTCTTGGCTATGAAATATGCGTAGTTGTTCAGAAACAAAGCGTCTGTCGGTTTCAGGGCTATAGCCAGGGCGTATGTGCTGTCAGCCTCGTTTGGGCGGTTCATCTGGTACAATACATTGCCTCTTTCGCTCAGCATATCGGCAAGCACCTCCTGTCCGTAGCCGGAGAAAGTGGCATTGATATGTTTCATCGTCAAGTCTTCGGGAGCAATTCCTTTAGTGATGCGGCAAAGCATAGTGTCGATAAGCGCGAGGGCTTCCGGGAACTCCTCCAGCCCCTGATATGCGCCGCAGGCCATTACTGCCATAGGGACGCTCTCCTCGGTAATTTCGGCAGGGATATTCCGGTAGAAGTCAACGGCTTCCTGATAGCGGCCGTCTCCTACCATATACTGCAGAAGGCGGGCGTTATAGTCCGGATTGTCCGGCTCCATGTCTACGGAAATCTTCATCTGGTCAATGGCCTTGTCCATATTCCCTTTATAAGCGTAGTATCCGGCCAGGACATCACGCAGGTACGGGTCGTAGGGATACTGGTTCTGGAGGGTTTCCAGCATTTCGTCGGAGTGTTCCGTGTTCTTCCCGTCCATAAGTCTTGGCATGACGTAGCTCATGCACAGTTTGAGTTTGTCCTCGATATCCACGTCCTCGCTCTCCATGGCGTCGAAAATCATTTTTCGCTGTGTCACGGAATCGCCTATTGTCTCGTAATATCCGGCCAGACTGCACTTTACGTCCCAGTTTCCGGGGAAGAGGGAGTCTGCCGACTTAAGGCACCGATATGCGGAATCCATCATGCCGATGCTGCCTAAAAACTCGCTCTTAATCGTGTAGAACTTCGGGTTGGCGGGATTGGCCGCCAGGGCTCTGTCTATTTCGTTGAGAGCGGCGGTGGAATCCCCTTTCATGAAATGGGCCGCCATTTTCACCTCGGTTATCCGGCTGTTATATCCGTTCAGCTCCTCGTATTTGTTCAGGTAGCGGATGGCCGAGTCATTCTGTCCCAGCATCAGTGCGAGTTGTGCCAGAGAAAAAATCAGTCTGTCATCCTGCGGATAGAATCTGAGCAGACGGCGAAGTACCCGTTGGGCTTCCTCCTTGTCGTCCATATTGTCGCACATGTCCACATACGTCAATATCTCCTGGTAGCTGTCCGGGTATGCGTCCACATATTCGCGGGCTCTGCGGGCTCCGTCGGATGCCTTGGCGGAGTCACCGAGCGCCACATCGAGGAGACCGGTCATGTAACCCGCGTATTTCTCCTCGGGGTTCAGTGTGTAGGCCTTGTTCAGCAGCTCATAAGCCTCGGGCATTTTGAATTGGGCCGCATTCTGCAGGCCCTGTATAAGGTAATACCGGCTCTTGGCTTTGTCTGCGTCGCTGTCTGCGAACAGACTCAGACAGACGGAGCAGAGCAGCAAGAGTGGAAGGAGTATTCCGTATCTTTTCATTTTTTCAACAGCCTCTTAATGTACTCCGGTGTGGCCGAATCCGCCGTCGCCGCGCTCCGAGGGGTCAAGGGAGGAGACTTCATCCCACTGCACCGGCACATATTCTTTTATCACTATCTGACATATTCTCTCGCCGCTTGTGACGGTGAAGGGCTCCTGCCCGAGGTTTATGAGTATTACTCCCACCTCTCCCCGGTAGTCCGCGTCGACGGTTCCGGGGGAATTGACTATTGAGATGCCGTGGCGCAGTGCCAGGCCCGAGCGTGGACGTACCTGGCACTCGTAGCCTGCGGGCAGCTCCATGTATAGCCCGGTGCCGATAAGTGCGCGATGCCCGGGCATTAGGGTTACGGGGCCGTCGGGGAGCCAGGCACGCACGTCCATGCCGGCGGACTCCGGTGTGGAGTAAGCGGGCAGGGGGTTCCCGCTGCGGTTTATTATTCTGACTTTAAGCTGTTTCATTCTTGTAGAGCATATATGCTATGGTATCAACTTACAAAGTTATCAAAAAGTTCTGACAAAAGCAAGTTCCCGAGGCGATGCTCAACCCGTTTTTCTCAACTTTGCGGTATTGGCGGTTGTGGCTCGGGAAAAAAGTGCTATATTTGCACAAAAATATTTTCAGATATGGAAATCAGAATCATACGACATAGGCTGGCGGCACTTGCCGGGGCGCTGTGCCTCGGTGGCGCGGCAGCGTTTCCGCAGCAGACACGCCTGCTCACCGGGGACAAGAGCAATGAATATGGAGTGGTTTATTCGTTGCCTGTGACGGAGTTGGTGGTGGATGCCACCTGCCGTGTCACCACTCGGGTGCCGGGTCCTTTCCGGCAGTACGCCACACGCTATCTGGGTACAGAGGCCACGGTCTCCGAGCCATCATCGGCTGTCGAGCTCATCGGTGTGGATATGTTCACGCGCGGTGTGGCCGGGGAACAGAAGTATCTTTTCCAGATGAAGCCGGGTGTACTTGCTGATGTGTGTGTGGCAGAGAGCGGTATGCTGCTTGCAGTCAACACTGAAGTGGAGTCTCCCGCTGAACGGAGCCTCCCCGTCGCCACGGATTCGCCGCAGGTTCCCGATATAGACGAATATCTTCAATATGTGGATGCCGACTTCATGTCCTCCCTCTCGTCGGCCAAGAAAGCGCAGCTGTTGGCTCAGACCATAATGGAGATACGGGACAGCCGTCTGAGCCTGAGCCGTGGCACCGCCGAGACCATGCCTACCGACGGGCGTCAGCTGGAACTTATGCTCGCTTCCCTTGAGGCCCAGGAGAATGCGCTGATGCGAGCCTTTAACGGATATGAGTATTCGGAGACGCAGACACGCCGCATATCCCTGACTCCTGACAGTGCTTCAGTAGGAGAGAGGCAGGTGGTTTTCCGCCTCTCTGACACCGATGGATTTGTGGAGACGGATGACTACAGCGGCGAGCCGGTCTATCTGACAATCACGGAGTTGCAGGTGCCTGAAATGCCTCTTGACCTTAAAGGAGAGCCCAAGACATTCCCTAAGAATGCAGTGGTCTATGCCCTGCCTGCCACCGCTTCCATAGCTCTTGAGTATGACGACGGGCCGGTGGGCAGTCCGCGACAGTTCGACTTCGGACAGCTCGGCATCACTTTCGGACTTGACCCTAAACTGTTCACCGACCGGCGCAATCCGTCGGCGGCAGTATTCAATCCCGCTACCGGCGCGCTGGAGCGCATCACAGCCAAATGAGGCGTTTTTTCTTTCTTATATCTCTATGCCTGAGCCTGATATGCGGAGCGCAGGAGTTGCCCGATTCGCTCTCCGTAGGGTTCGTGACCTGCGAACCGGGTCCCGAGATTTTCGAGCTATACGGCCATGAGGGGGTGAGAGTGAGCGGCCGTGTGGATGGCCAAAACATAGATGTGGTCTTCAATTACGGCGTGTTTGACTTCTCGTCGCCCGGTTTTGTATGGCGTTTTGTAAAGGGAGAGACCGACTATATGGCTGTGGCTCAGCCTACCGACCTTTTCCTGTACCCTTATCGGAAGCGAGGCTCGCGTGTCATAGAAAGGGTGATGCCTCTCTCGCAACAGGAGGCCCGGCAGATGTATGAGAGGCTTCTTGACGATGTGCGCCCGGAAAACAGCACATACAGATATAAGTATTTTACCAACAATTGTGCCACCAAGCCATTGGCGCACCTGACAGCTGTGACCGGTGAGCGGCTTAAGCCACGTGACGACCATAAGCCTGTGACATACAGAGAGCTGCTGAAACAGTACAATGAGGGTTATCCGTGGTATCAGTTCGGCATAGACCTGGTGTTGGGCTATGAGCTGGATAAGCCGGTCACACCCCGTCAGATGAGTTTTGTGCCGGTGGAATTGGACCGGCTCTACTTCTCTCGGATGCCGCAGCGGGTGCTGAACGAGGGCGAGGGGGATTGCCGCGAGCCGGCCACTCCTTTCCTGCTCTCGCCGCTGTTTGTGAGCCTGTTGCTGTTCCTTGTGGCCTTGGTCATGAATTTCAAGCGTATGCGCAGCCGTGTGGCCGAAACCGTGTGGTTCGCTCTTCAGGGAATGGCGGGGGTGTTGGTGTGCGGACTCGCCTTCTTCTCCGAGCATGAGGGAACGTCTCCGAATCTGCTTTGCATCTGGCTGAATCCCTTATGGCTGGCAATTCCGGTGCTTGTGTGGCTCCCGCGTTGCCGCAAGGTGTGTCAGGGACTGATGTCGGCAGATGCGGCAGTCACCGGTCTGTTGCTGATATGCTGGCCCTTGCTGCCTCAGAGTACTGACCCGGCTGTATTCCCCCTGATGGGCGCTACTGTTTTGTTTGCTTCGGCTCCTCTCTGGCAGGCCAGGGGAAGAAAGAGGGATTCACACTGACCTGGATGGAGGGAACTCCCAGGCGTACTTCTGCATATTCGGCAAGTTTCTTATGTTCTGAGGCCGTCAATCCGTAGGGGGCGCGTACCATCAGCACCGTCACTGTGTCCGGTGTGGCGGCATAGTCTACGGATGCGACCACGCTGTGGCTCACCGCAAGGTCGGTTATGCCGGGGAACACCACCTTGATTTCCGGAGCGAGGCGCAGGGCGGCGTCTTCCAGCTTTTCGCGATTCTTGAGTAGAGCGGTCAGTGAGTCGTTTTTGGCCACTTCGCTCTGAATCTGTGTCTGCATCAGTGTGTACATACGTGTGACGTCCTCGCCCGGAGTGGATGCGGCGTGGCCTGTAGACAGCCCGCTTAACCCTTGACGTATAGTAAGCTGGGTGCCTCCTAAGCCGTAAGCGGCAAGGCGTTTCAGGGCTACCAGCTCTATTGAGTCCTGCGGGAGAGGCGTGCCGATAAGGGTCACGTCGATGTGGCGGGTAGTGCCTTCCAGGTACTCCTTGTGGGACATTATTTCGGTGCCTGGGAACTGCAGCTCGGTAGTCACGAAATTTTCGGCCTTGTTCAGGAATATGCTCTTGCCAATCATGAGCGAAGTGAGGTAGACGCTTATGCCGACTGTGGCCAGCACTATGCACCATACCAGGGCCTGGACCCGCCTGGCACGTGCTGAGTCCTGCATGGTTATGGGTCTTAGTCCCATGAGCTTGACTCCTATCCAGGTGGCGAACAGGATGAAGACCATGTTGGTGAAGAAGAGGTAGAGCGCGCCGAGGAAGAAGTGCCACTGCATTGTGGCCAATCCGTAGCCGGCAGTACATAGCGGAGGCATCAGGGAGGTGGCTATGGCTACCCCCGGCAGTACCTGACCTTTGTTTTTCGCGGCGATGCTGAGTATGCCTGCCGCTCCGCCGAAGAGGGCTATGAAGGCGTCGTAAATGGAGGGGGAGGTGCGTGCCAGCAATTGTGTGTTACCCTCGTACTGCGGCGAGATGAGGAAATAAATGCCGGATGCTATGATAGAACCTAATACGGCCAGTCCTATGTTTTTGAGGCCTTTGCGCAGTAGGGGGAAGTCGTGGATGCCTATGCCGAGACCCATGCCGATTATAGGTCCCATGAGCGGGGAAATCAGCATGGCGCCTATTACTACGGGCGTGCTGTCGGTGTTCAGACCGAGAGAGGCTACGAATATAGCGAAGATGAGTGTGAGCAGCTGTGTGCCCCGGAATGAGACGCCGGAACGTATGGAGGCTTCTATCTGCGGCTGGTCTTCCAGGTCGCCGCTGATGCTGAAGTTCCCTTTCAGGGAATATAACAAGTCGCGGAAAGTCATAGCAAAGGGCTTTTTACGCAATAACAAACTACTCCCATTCAGGGTTGCCCCATGTGTTCTTTTTGTTTTGCCGGAATCAGATGTATAGCCAGATGGAGATGGAGCTGCCATAACAAGCAAAGGGACGTACAGGCTTAGCCTGTCGTCCTTCGCTGTAACGGTATGTCGCAACTCTTGCGGGAGAGCTGCGCTGTGACCTGAAGAGGTGGATTACTCTTCGCCCTGACGGAGCTTCTGAACGTAAACCGCCTTAATCATTTTCTTGCGGTGGGTCACTGAAGGTTTCTCAAACGCCTGACGGCTACGGAGTTCCTTCACGATGCCGGTGCGCTCGTATTTACGTTTGAATTTCTTGAGGGCTTTTTCAATGTTCTCGCCTTCTTTTACAGGTACTATAATCATATTTTATGGTTGTGATAATGTGGCCGCATACGGATTGAACCGCTCCCGGCCGATTGTTAATTTCTTGTATATTAGTTGATTGCGCCTCCGGCTGATTGTGAATCAGTGGAATACCCTCAACTTTTGCGCCACAAAATTATAAATTTTTCCGCAGTCTGCAAAATTTTCGCGTATTTTTAAGGTTAATTTTTCGCTTATTAGAGATATAACCACTGGAGAACACGTTAATTTTTCCAAAGATTATCCCAGGCGTTTTCAAATGAGTTGCCATAGAAAGGATTGATAAAATCTTTTGTCGCAAGATTAGAAGATGTATTCTCTCCTCTGAGCCACTTTAACTGCATGACTGCAATACTACCCTGTTTCAGTGGTTTTGCCCTTAGGTCATAGTTATTGACATACCAATCTTGAGCGGTACTTATCAGCGAAATAAACTGAGATGGAGAGAGAATGAAAAATTCAGCTTTCAGCGGTTCATCTTTAGCATCGATATTCAATATATGAACGAATATCCAAGGGTGCCGGCAATGTTTTTCAAGATAATTGAGGTCAAAAGACTCTTCATTGCTTATACCTAACGGGAATCCGGCATTAGACGCAGATGTTTTTACTTGAATTCCTATGACCGAGTCATTGTCGTTTTGGCAGAAAATGTCTACGCCTTTGAAATTAGGTATGGTGTTGTTGATATTGACGGCAGACCATCCGTGATGAAATAAGTTGGCAATAACGAGGTGTTCGCCCATAGCACCGATACTTTGGTTTTTATTGCCGCTCATATAAGTGTAAGTAAGTTTTGATTACGTTTTAAAATTTAGATGCTCTCAGGACATGAGTCGTTTTATGGCCAGTGGCAGGCGGTCGATTATATCGGAGGCCGTCATGCCGTATTCGCCTAAGTCGTCAGCGGCCATATCGCCGGCCATGCCATGAATGTACACGCCTGCTGTGGCGGCCATCTCCGGCTTGTAGCCTTGCGCTATCAGGGCCGTTATGACACCTGTGAGTACATCGCCGCATCCGGCGGTCGCCATACCTGGGTTGCCCGTAGAGTTGAAATAAACCTTGCCGTCCGGACGCACTACGGCTGTGTAGTGCCCTTTCAGTACGATTATAATGTTGTAATACTGAGCCTGTTCCACAGCCTTGTGCAGACGTTGTTCATCCTCTTCATGTTCGCCGAAGAGACGGTCGAACTCCCCCTTGTGAGGAGTGATGACGCTCAGCGGCGGGAGCAGGGAGAGCAGTGTGGGGCGTTTGGCTATGCAATTCAGGGCATCGGCATCCAGCACCAGCGGCGAGTCCACATTCTTGAGCAGGCCTTCAAGGGCGTTCACTGTCTCATCGTAGGTGCCTATGCCCGGACCCACTCCCACGGCATTGTGGCGGTGATGCAGGCGCATATCAGTGATGAACCGCTCATTTTTGTCAGGTTCGAACATGGCCTCGCATACCGCCCCTTGCACGATTGGCATACCGCAGCGGGCAGAGTGGACAGTGACCAGCCCCGCTCCGGTCCGCATGGCGGCGCGGGCACACATCACGGCGGCTCCCATCATTCCCATGGAGCCGGCCATAATCAATGCCGAACCGAAATCACGTTTGTTGGCGAAGGGGGGACGGGGCTTAAGCACACGCCGCACATTGCGCTCCTCTACCCAGAACCATACGGTCTGCATGGACCTGATTTTCTCCGAGTCCAGCTCGATGTCCAGGATTTTCCATTCGCCCACAATGCCGGCGTGTTCCTCGAAGAAGAATGAGATACGGGGGAAAGAGAAAGTCAGCGTCAGTGCGGCGTGAATCATGTCGCGCCGGTTGGTGACCTCGTTCCACTCGCCGAGCATTCCCGAGGGCACGTCTATGGAGATGGTGAAAGCCTTGCTCTCGTTGATATACTGCACCAGGGTCTTGAAGCCTCCCTCCAAAGGACGTTTGAGGCCGGCGCCGAAGAGTCCGTCCAGCACCACGTCGCCGCGTCCCAAGGAGGGCGGGGTGAAGCCTTTTGTTATTTCGGTGAACTGTATGTCGTCCAGGGTGATGAGGCGTTTGCGCTGCTCGTCGCAGTCGTGGCTGAGCTTGCCGGTGACGTTGAAGAGGTAAATTTCCAGACGTCTGTAACCCTGTTCTATGAGCATACGGGCGGTGGCCAGCGCGTCGCCGCCGTTGTTGCCGGGGCCGGCTATCACCACTATGCGCTGTGAGGGGAGGAAGCGGGAGATAATCTCGCAGCTGACTGCGGAGGCGGCGCGTTCCATCAGCTCCACGGAGTCAATGTTCTGCGCCTCGCAGGTGGCACGGTCTATCTCATGTATCTTGTCGGAGGGAAATATTTTCATGTCTTGTCTTGATTGAGAACTCTTAGAGGCTGTTTATTTTTAAACAGTCTCTTAATCAATCTACAAATTTACTCCAAATTCCCCGAACAGCCAAATAGAAACGGATGGTTTGAAAAAAGTGACCTATGTGAGTGCGGATATGCGTGGAAATGTGTATATTTGC
Source organism: uncultured Bacteroidales bacterium (assembly GCA_900547755.1). Lineage (GTDB taxonomy): Bacteria > Bacteroidota > Bacteroidia > Bacteroidales > Muribaculaceae > Lepagella. Next base: position 6,841 of record URIC01000009.1, on the reverse strand, counting down.
GGTATGAAAGTACTCTTTGTAGGCGATTATTCCAATTTCCATGCCACCTTGGCGGCGGAATTGCGCCGGCGCGGGCATACGGCGGCGGTGGTCAGTTCCGGCAGCCGCTGCATGGATACGGCGCGGGACATAGACCTGAGCCGTAAGCCGGGCATTCTCGGCGCTTTCGGATATTTAGGCCGGGTGTTCCGTGTGTGGCCCACCTTGTGTGACTATGACATCGTCCAGATTATCAATCCCAATTTCCTGCATCTGCGCCCCGGCAAGATACGCTACTTTCTGCGTGAACTGATTCGACAAAACAGGCATCTGTGCCTTTCGCTGGCCGGCAGCGACCCGGTGACGGTGAAGGGCTGTATCGAGGATGACCTGTTCCGTTACTCTGAGTTCCGCATAGGACAGGAGAAAAGTCCCTACGCAAAGGGCACTCCGGGCATCGAATACCGGTGGCTGAACGGTCAGATGGGAGACCATTGCCGCTTTGTCTACGAGAGCTGTGAGGCGGCTATGTCCGCGCTCTACGAGTACCACACGGCGGCAAAGCCTTATCTGGGCGATAAACTTTCGTATACCGGTATTCCAGTAGACCTGAATAGGATAGAGGAGGTGCCCTTTTCAATCCCTGCTGACGGCAAGGTCAATATGCTGGTGGGAATAAAGAGCGAGATGGAGCTGTTCAAGGGCACGGACCGCCTGTTGGCGGCCGCGCGCGAAGTGGAGCGCCTTCATCCGGACCGCTGCAGGGTGGCGGTGGCCCGCGACCTTCCCTATACCGAATATACGCAAACCCTGCGTGATGCGCATATCGTGCTGGACCAGCTCTATTCCTACACACCGGCCACCAACGCGCTGGAGACAATGGCTATGGGCAAGGTGTCGGTGAGCGGCGCCGAGCCTGAGTACTACGACTTCATAGGGGAGAAGGAGCTGCATCCCGTAGTGAATGTGGTGCCGGACGACGAGAGGATTGTGGCTACCCTCTCGGCGCTCGTCACCAACCCTGAGGATATGATGCGACGCGCCTCGCAGGGACGCGAGTTCGTAAGACGCCATAATTCGGCTGCTATTGTAGCCGACAGATTCATAACCGTATGGAACGGGCTTCTGCAGTCACACCGCTGAGGCTCCAGGTGCTGATAGCCACCTTCGGTCCTGAAGGGATGCGGCGTATCGAGGCCATGTCTCTTCCCCGGATTGCGGGTGTGGAATACCTTGTAGGCTGGCAGCTGCCGGAGGGTGATATTCCTGTAGGCGAGACAATCGGGAAGCGCGCGGACATACGGGTGTTCAAGAGCCGGGAGCGCGGTTTGGCCCGCAACCGCAATTTCGTGATGGCCCGCGCCGAAGCTCCCTGGTGTCTCCTGTCAGACGATGATTTGCGCTATACCGAGGCTTCCCTAAAAGCCTTGTTGGAGGCCATAGATGCCAATCCGCAGGCGGATATAATCTGCTGCGCCTATACCTGCCGGGGCAGATTCATGAAACCTTATCCCGCAGGACCTGTGCCGCTGGAGCGCGCTCCCAGGGGCTGGTATGCCAATAGTTTCGAGATAGCCTATCGCCGCGTGGGTCCGGCGGGAGCGGTTCGTTTTAATGTTAATTTCGGAGTCTGCGCCCCCCTGTTCCGGGCCGGCGAGGAGGATATATTTCTCTGTGACGCCCGCAGGGCCGGCGCTCGCGGACTGATATTGCCGCTTGTGCTGTGTGCCCATGACCATGACTCCACAGCCGAGCGTGACGGTGACAAGGATTGGTTTGTCATGACTCAGGGGGCGGTGCATAAGCATCTGCATCCCCTGACATGGCCCATGCGCCTGTTCAGGCATGCGTTGTGTCAGAAGCGTATGTCCAAGTGGCGTTACTTCAGGCTCGCCATGCGCGGAGCATCGGTGAAACTCCCAAAAGAAGATAACGGATGAGCGCTCCTCTTTTTTCGATAGTCGTGCCGGTCTACAACCGGGAGCAGGTGGTGGAGCGGACATTGCGCAGCATTGAGGCTCAGAACTGGCGTCCTTTGCATCTGGTGCTTGTGGACAATGCGTCCACCGATGGTTCCCTGGCTTTGCTGCGACGCTGGGCGCGTTCACGGCGAACCGATGACTTCCGCATCACTATAGTGGAGGAAAAGACACCGGGGGCTGCTGCGGCCCGTAACCGAGGGTTGCGCGAGGTGGACAGTGAGTATATGCTGTTTTTCGACTCGGATGACGAGATGCTGCCTGGTGCCGTGGCCGGCTATATGCGGGCTTTCCTCGGCCCTGAAGAGCCGGACCTTGTCACATCCCGCTGCTACTGCCGCGCGCTGAACGGCAAGGTGTCGCCAATCGCCGCCCGCAGCGGAGACCCTCTCATAGCCCATATACACCACGCCACACTGCGCACATTAGGTTACGCGGCGCGCACGTCGCTGATGCGCGGCGTGGGAGCCTGGAACGCCGATATCCGTATCTGGGATGACTGGGAGCTGGGTATCCGTCTGCTCTTGGCTTCGGAGAAGCGGGTGTCGATTCCCACATTCAGTTGCCTGATACACATTTCTCCGGGCTCCGTCACCGGCAACAGCTATGCGCATCGGGAGCCGTTTTACGATGCCGCTATTGAAGCCGCAAGGGCAGACCTTGCCGCCTGCACCCGCAAGGACAGGAATAATCTGCTTGCCCTGATGGACTATAAGCAAATGATGCTTGCGGCGCATTTCCGCCGCGAGGGGCACCCGGAGCTTGCCGAGAGATGGTGCGGCAAGGCCTTGGAGGGCAAGAGCTTCGGCAGACGGCTAACCCTGCGGCTGGCCTACACTTATATCCGTCACGGGTTGCGGGGATTCGACCGATTACTCCCTTTTCTGCCTTAAAGGACAGGAGCGTAGAGGGCGGTGCGGGCCAGATAGAACTCGTGGGCGGCCTTCAAGGTCCTGAGCCGTAACTCACTCAATTCCGGCGAGGCGAGGTCTGAAATGCCGAGCAGCGAGGCGGCCTCGTTAAGCGCCTTCCGGGAACGCTCGTATATGCCGTGCAACGTATGTGCGCGCTCATAGTCGGCACGCACCGAGAGCGCGAAATTGTCCTGCGCGGCCTGCAGCGCCATTTCGGCAGATGCCCGCTGTGCTTTGGCGGCCTTGACACGTCCGTGGTTCCCCCATAGCGGCAGTGAGAAACAGAGGGTCGCCCCGTGGTAATTGGCCCCTTTCACCAATTCGTTTGCGTAACCCACCGAGAACTCCGGGAGGCCTTCCTGCTTGCGCAGGCGGACTTCCTCCTGTGCCCTGGTCAACTCACTTTGCAGGGTCAGCAGGGCGGGGTTGACTGTCGCGGCCTGTGCCGTCCATTCTTCTAAGGATGCGGGCAAAGTGGTTTCCGGCCACTCGGCGGGCAGTCCGGCAAGCGGCTTTCCTCCATTCAGACGGGTAAGGAGCGCCCTGGCGGATGAGAGTTCCAGGCGTGCCATATCCAGCTCATCCTGAACTGACAGATTTGCCATTATCGCTTCCTTGTCGGTTCCGGGAGCAGGCGCTGCGGCGCATGCCTCCAGTTCGCGTACCTTAAGGTAGGCGTATGTATAGTCGATAAGCGCATTTTCAATATCGGCGGCGAGGGCGGAACGGACGGCCATATATCCGGCATCGGCCATGCGGCTCTCAGCCTCGGCCACACGTTTGCGCGCTCCTGACAGAGTAGGGAAGTCGAAAGACTGTGATACCTCTATATTGGTCTTGTCGGGCACATCGGACGGTACACCCAGCATATAGGAGACGCCCACTTCCGGGTTTGCCAGGGTAAGACCGCTCATATTGTCGGCCTTGGCGCTCTCGCAGGAGTGCGCAGCCGCCTGTAATTCCGTGTTATTGCCTTGTATTTCAGTCTGTAAGAACGGATATAGCGACTGGGCCTGAACGATGCCTGCCGTTAACAGAGATATGATGGCTAAATTGAAACGACGAAAAGACATATACTTGGTGAATGAGTTAAAGAAGTTCTTCATTGGCTTCTTCGCCTGCACCGCCCTTGCTGATGGTGTACTGCTGGCGGAACTCCGTGGGTGGTATGCCTGTGTGATGCTTGAAATACTTGCCGAAAAAGCTCTGGTTGGCGAAGTTCAGCTGGGAGCTTATTTCCTGCACCGTCAGGTCAGTGGTGCCGAGTAGCATTTTGGCCTCCATCACCACGTAGTGGTCTATCCATTCGCCGGCGGTACGTCCGCTTGTCTCCTTCACCACCGAGCTGAGGTGCTTGGGGGTGATGCACAGTTTCTTGGCGTAGAAGCTGACCTGGCGTTCTTTCTGGAAATAGCGGCACACCTCAAGGATAAAGCGGGCCATAATCTCCTCCTTGCGGGTCTGTTTGCGGGGAGCCACACTCTCGTGGGCCAGACGTATGTCCATAATCTCGAACAGGGCGGCCTGAAGCATACACAGCACTTTCTGCCTCTGGAAGGGGGTGTAGGGGTCTTCCAGTTTCAACTTCAGGAAGGTGTAGAAAGACCTTATTCCTTCCGCCTCGTTGTCGGTAAGGTGCTGTACGGGCATGAAGCGATGCTGCATAATCAGCGGGAGCATGGCCGTCATCTTGGGCAGAACCTGTTCCACGACGTTTTTGCCGCAGAACACTATGTGGCTCTTGAAGTCGTCGCTGATTTCTTTGACCTGAACGAAATTCTCCGGCTGGAGCACAATAAGTGTGTTGGCCTTGACCTCGAACTCGGTGAGGTTTATGACCATGGATGATGTTCCCTGAGAGCAAAGTATTATGGCCAGGGCATCGATGCGTACCGGGAAATTGAGTTGGTCGCGTCCGATGGCAAATGTGTCGTATGCAAGCACATCGTGGGTGAGCGGCGATTTTGTATATTCTGCCAGGTCGCGCAGGGTGACCGTGACATTCTTGTTGGGAAGAGTCATGATTTCAAGGGGCCGGGGCGCAGAGCCTCGGCGAGCGGACAAAATTAGTCAAAATTTCGGAATTTTCAAACTCCGGTCCGTCCATTAATCGTCATCGGCAAGAGTGAAGAGAGCCTGCGACGGCTTCAGTGGAGTGTCCGGACAGTAATTGTCTATGTACATCACCTCCGTCTGCCTGTCATTCTCATTGTCCGGAACGGCTATGGTGGGTTGCCCGTATTCATAAACGTCCCCTTCGATGCGGAACTCGGCGGGGTCGATAAGGTCAGGGTCTCCGGCAGGCTGGCGCAAAGCCTCGTCCAGCGCCTTGCGCATCCACTCCCCTATGTGGCCCGGGGCTGCGTTTTTGTTCTTGTCTTTCTTGCAGTATGCCGTGATATACAGCTCGTTTACCGCACGTGTCAGCGCCACATACGTCTTGTTGAGGTTGTCTATACGGGCTTCGTGGAAGTACTTTATATATTCTTTGTGGAAAGGAGACGAGGGGTCCGACATACTTCCCTTATGGGGAGTCACCGGAATAAGCCCGGGAGCGTCCGCCTCCTCTTCGGGAGTCAGCCCCCGGGGAGTGTGCCTCACCCATATTATGTCTGTCTCTTCCTTATGGGGTTCCAGTTCCCAATCGGCCTTGGGCAGAATCACCACTTTGAACTCCAGCCCTTTGGACTTGTGTATTGTCATCACCTGGATGGCGTCGGCGCCCTCGGGAGCGGCGATAGTCAGTTTTGCGCCGTTCTCGTCCCACCAGTCCAAAAAGGAGCCGAGGTCTGCCGGATAAGTATCGCAATAATGCAGCACGGCATCCTGGAAGGCCGCTATATACGCCACCTGTGCGGACTGCATATCCCGACTCAGGAAAACGGCTGCTATCTCCTCCACCAGCGAGGGTAGCGTCACTGCGCCCATACGGCGGTACAGGGCTTCTATCTGCTCCTTGCTCACCACCTCGTCCAGTGCGTTCACCTGCGCCACACTCTTGGCCTGGCCGCTGTAAACGCTGATGTTGTAGTTGGCTATAAGCCGCTCTATGTCGTAAAGGCGCATCCGCCGTGACTTGCGTTTTGCCTCCTCGTCCCCTTCAGGCTCTTCGGTCTCGAAATCGCGCGCGATAATCCGCATCACCGAGAGTATCACTTTCACGGCTGCGGACTCTTCCACTTTCAGAGATTCCTCGCTTATGAACTCTATGGGGCGATAGGAGGGGTCTGTGGCCGTCTGTTTCCGGTTATGCTCTATCAGCCTGTCGATGGCCTTCTTGCCTTCGATGCCGAAATTCACAAGGACGGCTATATCGCCGAGGCGGTAGCCACGGTCGCGCAGGTCGTCTATCAGCGGTCCGAGAGTGTCGTAACCTTCCTTGGACCCTAAGTTTAGACGCACGTATCCGGGTGTCAGGCGTTTGCGTATGGTCTGCACCACATTGCCGTACAGGGTCCGGTACGACGTGGAACCGTCCGTGTCCAGCAGTGGAGCGAGGAACCGGAACAAGGTGTTGTTGAAGGCCACCACATGGCGCGAGGAACGCCAGTTGGAGTTTACGGACCTATGTTCCGGAGTTCCCTGTGTGTCGGGACCCGGCAGTACGCGGGTATCGGGAAACGCCTGTTCCACCCCGTGGGTGATTAGGTCCGGGTTGGCGTTGCGGAAGCGGTAGATGCTCTGTTTCGCATCGCCTATAATAAGGTTCTCGTGGCTGTAGGAATCGCTTTGCTCCAGCAGCGGCTTGAGGTTCTCCCACTGCATTGTGGAGGTGTCCTGGAACTCGTCCAGCAGGTAATGCTCCAGCCGCACGCCGGTACGCTCGTATATGAACGGCACTTCGTCTCCCCCTATTATGCGGTGCAGTATATCGTTGGTGGCGCTCAGGGGGATGACATTGTTCTCCTCGCGGAAGGTGTCTATGCTCCGGGAGATGAAGCAGAGTACTCCCATATAGTGCAGGCGGGA